>SBAS01000056.1 GCA_005240145.1 Nitrosomonadales bacterium
GCCGTCAGCACCAGCACGACGCCTGGCGTGCTGGTGCTGACGGCGGCGGAGGAGAACGGCTGCATCGCCTCGCGCCACCTCGCCGAATTGCCCGGGTTGATGGGCAAGGCGGGCGCCATCGTGGTGGGCGAGCCCACCTCCAACTACCCGATGGTCGGGCACAAGGGCTCGATCAAGTTCGGCGCGTCGTTCGCGGGCGTGTCGGCGCACGGCTCGATGCCGCAGCTCGGCGTCAATGCGATCTACAAGGTGGCCAGAGCGATCGCGCTACTGGAAGCGTTCGACTTCGGCGTGAAACAGCACCCGGTGATGGGATTGCCGACGATGAACGTCGGCACGGTCGAGGGCGGCAGCGGCGTGAACCTGGTGCCGGACCTGGCGAAAATCGGGGTCGATGTCAGGACCGTGCCGGGAACGGACCATAAAGCCCTGGTTTCCCGATTGAAAGAACTTCTGTCGGAAGGAAAAATGGAAATCCTTGCCGACGCCGAAGCAGTCTGGACCGAGCCGAACGAAGAATGGGTGCAGCGCGTGTTCGGCATCTGCAAGCCGATCCTGCAGGAAGCGCCGGTCGCGCGCACCATGCCCTACATGACCGACGCAGCGAACCTGCGCAAGGTCTACGACGGCGCACCCACGCTGGTGCTGGGGCCGGGGGAGGCGGCGATGGCGCACCAGACCGACGAATACTGCAATATCGAGCGCATCCGCCAGTCAGTGGCGATCTACGAGGCGATCATCCAGGACTGGTGCCGGGCCTGAGCCCGGCGCATGCGCCGCTCAGGCTTCCCCGCGAACTTCGGTTCTTACCCGATAGAACTCGTTGATGCCCGCCTGCTCGCGCAGTTCGGGCGCGTCGCTGCCGCGCGCCGCGGTGGTGTAGGGGATGCCGATGGCGTCCGCGATCCGCACGAAGCCGTGGAACGCCGCGACCACCGCGGCGGCGTCGACGAAGCCGGCATCGCCTAGCGCCGCGCGCAGGGTTTTGCGCGCGGTTTCGGTGCGCGCCGCGTCGCGCAGCACGACCGCTTCCGCGAATTCGATCAGGCCGGCGGCGTGGGGTATGTCGGGGTCGCGGTCGAATCCCTGCGTCACGCCGCGCGCTTCCACCTGCTTGCCGTCGGAATGCATGCTCTCACGGAGCATGTAGGAGTGGGCCGTCGTTCAATACACGCATTGATGCATCGCGGAGACGCGCGCCGCGATGATCTCCACCTGCGGCCGGCGGATGGCGCGGATGGACCTGTCGAACTGGTAGACGAATTCGCCCGGCATGTAATGGCAGTTGGCGAGCGCCCAGTAATCGCGCAACGACTGCGGCACGAGCGACAGGCCGCGGTAGATGTAGCCCGCCTTGGGGTTCGGATACAGCGGCCCGTCGGCCTCGGTCGCGTCTTCGGGTTCGACCAGCGGCAGCCAGGCGGCCTTCTTTTTCGCGCCTGCCGGGCGGCGGCGCATCGGCTCGCCGTTCTGCGGCGCGGGCAGTGCGCGTTCGGGCACGCCGAGTGCGCGCAGGCACGTGTCCAGCATCATCACCATCGCTACCAGGCCGACGATCTCGACATACTCGCCTTCAGACAGGCCGAGCGCGAGCACCGACTGCGACCACTTTTCGCTCAGACGCCCCGGATCGCCCACCACGCGGTGGATGAGTTCGATTTGAGCGGCGCCCAGCGTACCCAGGCTGTCGTGGGCACCCGCCACGCCGTTGGGCGAAAGCGCGGCCTTGATGCGCGCGCAATGCGCGCAGTCGCGCGCACGACGGATTTCCGCGGCGACGGCAACGCGCTTTGCGCCGGGGAGCCAGGTACCCGGCGCGGCGATCGCCGCCCAGGCGCGCTCGTGCGCGTCGACCAGATCGCTGCGCACCGGAAGATTGCTTCCTGCGAATGAAGTGGCCGACATGTTGCCTCCCTGTTTGACTATTATAGGACGCTGCGGCCAGGTGTTTGCGCCGTGTCATAATGGTTCTGCGGAGGATTTCATGGTGACTGACAAGCTCAATACCCTTTTTCCGAAGCTGGCGCTCAATCTGGTTGACGGCACGAAACTCGATCTGCCCGATGGCCTGGACGCGCGCTACAAGGTGATCCTGTTCTACCGCGGCCACTGGTGACCGTACTGCCGCCGACAGTTGGTCGGCTTCGAGAAGTTGAAACCCGAACTTGATGCCTTGGGCGTCAAGGTCGTCGCTGCGAGCGTCGACCCCATCGACAAGGCCAAGGAAGTGGCCGCCGAGTTGTCGTTTCCCGTGGGCTACGGCGTCACGCGCGCCCAGGCGGACCAGCTGGGTTCCTGGTGGGAGGAGCGGCGCGGCTTGATCCAGCCTTCCGAATTCCTTGTCGCGGCGGACGGCAAGCTGCGCTCGGCGACTTACAGTTCCGGGCCCATTGGCCGCATCGATGCCGCCGACGTGGTGAAATTGGTCGCCTTTTACGACAAACTGGCAGCCCAGAAAACGTGAATCCGATGAACCAACCGCTGATCCTGGAAGTCTTCTCCGACTACGTCTGACCCTGGTGCTACCTCAGTACCGTGCGTATTGAGCGGCTCAAGGCAGAACACGGCGTGCAGGTGAAGTGGGTGCATTTTCCGCTGCACCCGGACACGCCGCAGGAAGGGCGCAGCCTCGAGGAGATGTTCGCCGGGCGCGGCTACGACATCCCGAAAATGCAGGCGCAGATGCGCCAGCGCATGGAAGCCGAAGGCCTGCCCTACGGCGGCAATCGCAGCATGACCTACAACAGCCGCCTGGCGCAGGAGCTGGGCGCCTGGGCCGACACGCAGCCGGGCGGCGATGCGCTGCACGATGCGCTGTTCCGTGCCTATTTCGTCGGTGGGCGCAATATCGGCGAGGCGCAAGTGCTGGTCGAAATCGCGGTGTCGGTCGGCCTCCCGGCCGGGGGCGCGCGCGAGGTGCTGGAAAAACGCACCCACAAAGCGGCGGTTGATGCGGACTGGGAGAAGTCGCACCTGTACGGCGTCACGGGCGTGCCCACTTTCGTCATTGGCGGGAATGGCGTCGTTGGCGCCCAGCCTTATGAAGCCCTCGCGCAACTGGTCGCGCAGGCGCGCGGCTGATTTCCTGAACCTGAGGGTCCATGAAGACCAGAGTCTCGCAAATGCTGGGCATCGAGTACCCGATCATCCAGGGCGGCATGCAATGGGTGGGCTACGCGGAACTCGCCTCCGCCGTCTCGAACGCCGGAGGCCTGGGCATCCTTACCGCGCTGACACAGCCGACGCC
>SBAS01000076.1 GCA_005240145.1 Nitrosomonadales bacterium
GCTGATCACCCCGATCGCGATGGAGCAGGGCTTGCGCTTTGCCATCCGCGAGGGCGGCAAGACCGTCGGCGCCGGCGTCGTCGCCAAGGTGATCGAATAATGGCCACACAAAGCCAGCGCATCCGCATTCGCTTGAAGGCCTTCGACTACCGGCTGATCGACCGGTCGGCGCTGGAGATCGTCGATACGGCCAATCGCACGGGCGCCGTCGTGCGCGGCCCGGTGCCGCTGCCGACGCGCAAGGCGCGCTTCGACCTGCTGCGCTCGCCGCATGCCGACAAGACTTCGCGCGAACAGCTCGAGATCCGCACGCACCTGCGCCTCATGGACATCATCGATCCGACCGACAAGACGGTGGACGCGCTCATGAAGCTCGACCTGCCCGCAGGCGTCGACGTGGAGATCAAGGTTAAGTAGCACCGCAATACAAAGTGCAGGGCCGGCCAACAGGAGCCGGCGCCCCCGGAGGATGGGGGTCAAACATAAAAGATGGAGAAGTGGTCATGACGATAGGACTGGTCGGCCGCAAGGTCGGCATGATGCGCATCTTCACCGACGAGGGCGACGCCCAGCCGGTGACCGTGCTCGACGTCTCCGACAACCGGATCACGCAGATCAAGAGCGCGGACAAGGACGGTTACGCTGCCGTTCAGGTCGCGTTCGGCAAGCGGCGCGCGAGCCGGGTGAGGAAACCCCTCGCTGGACATCTCGCCAAGGCGGGGGTCGAAGCCGGCCATGTGCTGCGCGAATTCCGCGCCGATGCCAAGGATCTCGCCAACCTCAAGGTCGGCGGCAAGATCGGCGTCGAAATCTTCAAGGTCGGACAGAAGGTGGACGTGCAGGGCACCACCATCGGCAAGGGTTTCGCCGGCGTCATCAAGCGCCACCACTTCTCCTCCAACCGCGAGACCCACGGCAACTCGATCACCACGCGCGCGCAAGGGTCCACCGGCCAGCGCCAGGATCCGGGCCGCGTGTTCCCGGGCAAGCGCATGGCCGGCCATCTGGGCGACAAGCAGCGCACGATCCAGAACCTGGTGGTGGTGCGCATCGATGCCGAGCGCCAGCTGCTGCTGGTGAAGGGCTCGGTTCCCGGCTATGCCGGACGCGACATCGTCGTACGCCCCGCGGTGAAAGTCTGACCATGGAACTGAAACTCATCAGTGAAAAAGGCGGCGACAAGGGCTCGGCGGGCACGGTGGCCGCGAAGGACGAGATTTTCGCGCGCGACTTCAACGAAGCGCTGATCCACCAGCTCGTCGTCGCCTACGAGGCGAACGCGCGCCTGGGCACGAGAAAGCAGAAGGATCGCGGCGAAGTGCGCCATTCGACCAAGAAGCCGTGGCGCCAGAAGGGCACCGGCCGCGCGCGCGCCGGCATGACCTCGAGCCCCCTGTGGCGCGGCGGCGGCAAGATCTTCCCCAATACGCCGGAGGAGAACTTCTCGCAGAAGGTGAACCGCAGGATGTACCGCGCCGGCATGGCGTCGATCCTGTCGCAGCTCGTGCGCGAGGACCGCATCCGCGTGGTGGACGAATTCAAGCTCCCCCACCCGAAGACGAAGCTGCTGGCGCAGAAGGTGAAGGCGATGGGCTTTGACGAAGTGCTCGTGATCACCGATGAAATGGACTCGAACCTCTCGCTTTCCTCGCGCAACCTGCACAACGTCGAGGTGATCGGCGTGCGCGAGGCCAATCCGGTGGCGCTGGTGCGTTATCCGAACGTGCTGCTGACCAAGAAGGCGGTCGCGCGCTTCGAGGAGATGTTCAAATGACCGCGCCGCGCAAGTACAACGCCGAGCAGCTCATGCAGGTACTGCTCGCGCCGGTGGTATCGGAGAAAAGCACGCGCGTCGCGGACAAGAACCGCCAGTACGTGTTCCGCGTCGCCGACGCCGCCACCAAGCCCGAGATCAAGGCCGCGGTCGAGCTGCTGTTCAAGACCAAGGTGGACGCGGTCACGGTCAGCCGCGTGAAGGGCAAGCAGAAGCGTTTCGGCCGCTTCATCGGCCGCCGCAACAACTGGAAGAAGGCCTACGTGCGTCTCGCCGCGGGCCAGGAAATCAACTTTGCGGCGACGGAGTAAGCCATGCCATTGATGAAAGTAAAGCCGACTTCGCCTGGCCGGCGCTCGTTCGTCAAGGTGGTGACGCCCAATCTGCACAAGGGCGAGCCGCACTGGCCGCTCATCGAGAGCCAGAACCGCGGCAGCGGCCGCAACAACCACGGCCGCGTCACCGTTCGCCACAAGGGCGGCGGCCACAAGCAGCACTATCGCGTGGTGGACTTCCGCCGCGACAAGGACGGCATCCAGGCCACGGTCGAGCGGCTCGAATACGATCCGAACCGCAGCGCCCACCTCGCCCTGCTGCTGTATGCCGACGGCGAGCGCCGCTACATCATCGCGCCCAAGGGGCTGAGCGCAGGCACGCAGCTGCTCTCGGGCGCCGAAGCGCCGATCAAGACCGGCAACACCCTGCCGCTGAAGAGCATCCCGGTCGGCACCACGGTGCACTGCATCGAGATGCTGCAGGGCAAGGGCGCGCAGCTCGCCCGTTCCGCGGGCGCCTCGGCGCAGTTGCTCGCGCGCGAAGGCTCCTACGCGCAGCTGCGCTTGCGCTCGGGCGAGATCCGCAAGGTGCACGTCGATTGCCGCGCCACCATCGGCGAAGTCGGCAACGAAGAACACAACCTCGAATCCATCGGCAAGGCGGGCCGCAAGCGCTGGCGCGGCGTGAAGCCGACGGTGCGCGGCGTGGCGATGAACCCGATCGACCACCCGCACGGCGGCGGCGAAGGCCGCACCTCATCCGGACGGCCGCCGGTTTCGCCCTGGGGCGTGCAGACCAAGGGCTTCAAAACGCGGTCGAACAAGCGGACGCAGGTGATGATCGTCCGCGACCGGCGAACGAAATAAGGGATAGAGGCCATGGCTCGCTCAATCAAGAAGGGTCCCTTCGTGGACTACCACCTCATGCAGAAGGTCGACAAGGCGCGCGGCGGCAACGACAAGCGCCCGATCAAGACCTGGTCGCGCCGCTCGACGGTGATGCCGGACTTCGTCGGCCTGACGCTGGCGGTGCACAACGGCAAGCAGCACATTCCCGTGTACGTGACCGAGAACATGGTCGGGCACAAGCTGGGCGAGTTCGCCCTCACGCGCATCTTCAAGAGCCACTCGGCAGCCGGCAAGCGCACCGCCGAGGCGGCAGCGGCAGGCAAGTCGCCGCCCCCGGGCGGCGGCATGGGCGCCGGCGCGGCCGCGCCGGCGGCGGCACCGGCGGCGGCAGCGCCGGCGGCACCGGCCAAAAAGTAAAAGTGCGGACGTAAGGGGCATTCATGGAAACCAAAGCATCGCTGCGCGGCGCGCACCTGTCGGCCCAGAAAGGCCGGCTGGTGGCGGACCTCGTTCGCGGCAAGAAGGTCGACCAGGCGATCAACATCCTCGCCTATTCGCCCAAGGCGGGCGCCGCGTTGATCAAGAAACTGCTCGAGTCCGCGATCGCGAATGCCGAGCACAACGACGGCGCGGACATCGACACGCTCAAGGTGAAGACGATCCACGTCGAGCGCGGCGCCTTCCAGAAACGCTTCCACGCGCGCGCCAAGGGGCGCGGCACCAGGGTGCTGCGGCATTCCTGCCACATCTACCTGACGGTCGGAGATTAGAGGACACCCCATGGGACAGAAGATCAATCCGACCGGCTTCCGGCTTGCGGTCAACCGCAACTGGAGCTCCAAGTGGTACGCGAACAACCGCAGCTTCGCGGGCATGCTCGCCGAGGACGTGAAGGTGCGCAGCTTCCTCAAGAAGAAGCTCGCGCACGCCTCTGTCGGGCGGGTGCTGATCGAGCGTCCGGCGAAGGACGCGCGCATCACCATCTTCTCGGCGCGGCCGGGCGTGGTGATCGGCAAGAAGGGCGAGGAGATCGAGGCGCTCAAGGCCCAGCTGCGCCGCATCATGGGCGTACAGCAGGTGCACGTGAACATCGAGGAAATCAGGAAACCCGAAACCGATGCGCAGCTGATCGCCGATTCGATCGCGCAACAGCTCGAGAAACGCATCATGTTCCGCCGCGCGATGAAACGCGCCATGCAGAACGCCATGCGCCTGGGCGCGCAGGGCGTCAAGATCATGAGCGCGGGGCGCTTGAACGGCCACGAAATCGCGCGCACCGAGTGGTACCGCGAAGGCCGCGTGCCCCTGCACACGCTGCGCGCCGACATCGATTTCGGCATGGGCGCGGCGAAGACCAGCTACGGCGTGATCGGCATCAAGGTCTGGGTCTACAAGGGCGAGGTCATGCCCAAGGGCGAGGCGCAAGCCGCGCTGCCGGCCACCACGGCGCCGGCGGCCGCGCAGCCCGAGGCGCCGGCCGAGCCCAAGCGCGCCAAGAAACCCGCGCCGAAGGTCGGTGCCAAGCGCGCCCCGGCGAAGAAGGCCGAAGGCGCGAAGGCTGACGGCGAGAAGAAGGCCGCACCGAAGAAAACCGAGGCCGCGGCGCCCAAGACCACGGTCAAGCGCCCCAGAAAAATCGTCAAAGACGACGCGGACAAGAAAGACTAAGCCATGCTGCAACCCGCACGCACCAAGTACCGTAAGCAGCAAAAGGGCCGCAATACGGGCATCGCCACGCGCGGCAACAAGGTCTCCTTCGGCGAGTATGGGCTCAAGGCGGTCGGCCGTGGCCGCCTTACTGCGCGCCAGCTCGAAGCCGCGCGCCGCACGCTGTCGCGCCACATCAAGCGCGGCGGCCGCGTCTGGATCCGCGTTTTCCCGGACAAGCCGATCTCGCGCAAGCCGGCCGAAGTGCGCATGGGCAACGGCAAGGGCAATCCGGAGTATTTCGTCTGCGAAATCCAGCCGGGCAAGATCATTTTCGAGATGGACGGGGTGGACGCGGCGCTGGCGAAGGAGGCCTTCACGCTGGCCGCGGCGAAGCTGCCGTTCAGGACCGTGTCCGTACACCGGATGCTGGGATAAGGTACAGAAAGGAAAATGCGCATGAAAGCCAGTGAACTTCGCGCCAAGAACGGCGACGAGCTGCAGAAGGAACTGAACGAACTGCTCAAGGCGCAGTTCGGCATGCGCATGCAGCACGCGACGCAGCAGCTCACCAACACCAGCCAGATCAAGAAAGTGCGCCGCGACATCGCGCGCACCCGCACCGTCATCAAAGAGAAGGCCGCAAAATGAACGCTACAGCAACTGTCCAGCCGGCGGCCCACGCCCCCGATCCGAAGGCGAGCGTCGCCAACACGCGCAAGCTGGTCGGCCGCGTGGTGAGCAACAAGATGCAGAAAACCGTGGTGGTGCGGGTCGAGCGCCGCGTGAAGCATGCCGAATTCGGCAAGATCATCACGCGCTCGAGCAAGTACCACGCGCATGTCGCCACGGGAACGTTTCAGGAAGGCGACCTGGTCGAGATCGCCGAAGGCCGGCCGATCTCAAAAACCAAGTCCTGGACCGTCACGCGGCTTGTAGAGAAGTCGAAAGCCGTTTAAAATTAACAGCTTCCCCCTGTAGCGGGGCCCAAGACTTCGGGTCAGTGACCCGAAAGTTGGAGAGAAGGAAAAGTCATGATTCAAATGCAATCCGTGCTCGATGTCGCCGATAACACCGGTGCGCGCTCCGTCATGTGCATCAAGGTGCTGGGCGGCTCGAAGCGCCGCTACGCCTCGATCGGCGACGTGATCAAGGTCAGCATCAAGGATGCGGCACCGCGCGGGCGCGTGAAGAAGGGCGAGGTCTATGACGCCGTCGTGGTGCGTACCGCCAAGGGCGTGCGCCGCGGCGACGGTTCGCTCGTGCGCTTCGACTCGAACGCGGTGGTGCTGCTCACCGCCAAGCTTGAGCCGATCGGCACCCGCATTTTCGGGCCGGTGACGCGCGAGCTGCGCACCGAGCGCTTCATGAAAATCGTATCGCTTGCACCCGAGGTGCTCTGATGCAACGCATAAAGAAAGGCGATGAGGTGGTGGTGATTTCGGGCCGCGACAAGGGCAAGCGCGGCACGGTGCTGCGCCGCGTCGACGACGCGCACGTCGTGGTCGAGGGCGTGAACCGGGTGAAGAAGCACCAGCGGCCGAACCCGATGAAGAACCAGACCGGCGGCATCGTCGACAAGGACATGCCGATCCACATTTCCAACATAGCGCTGTTCAATCCGGCGACCAAGAAAGCCGACCGCGTCGGCTTCAAGCTGCTCGGCGACGGACGCAAGGTGCGGGTTTTCCGCTCGAACGGCGAACAGGTGGACGCGTAAGGACAGGCCATGGCGAAGGACAAAGACAAAGACGCAAAACCCAAGCAGCAGGCGGCGCCGCAGCAGCAGCCGAAGAAAGAGCAGCAGGCGAAAAAGCCCGCGCCGATTCTGGCCGACACCGGCCCGCGCGTGCCCGCGCCCCCGGCCCGGCTCGCGATCCAGTACCGCGAGAAGATCGTGCCCGACCTGATGAAGAAATTCGGCTACACCACCGTGATGCAGGTGCCGCGCATCAAGAAGATCGTCGTCAACATGGGCGTCGGCGAGGCGGTGAACGACAAGAAGGTGCTCGATCATGCCGTCGCCGACATGACCCGCATCGCGGGCCAGAAGCCGGTCGTGACCAAGACGCGCAAGTCGATCGCCAACTTCAAGGTGCGCGCCGGCTACCCGGTGGGCTGCATGGTGACGCTGCGTGGCGCACGCATGTACGAATTCCTCGACCGCCTGGTGAACATCGCGATCCCGCGCATCCGCGACTTCAGGGGCGTATCCAATCGCGCCTTCGACGGCCGCGGCAGCTACAGCCTGGGCGTGAAGGAACAGATCATTTTCCCCGAGATCGAGTACGACAAGATCGACGCCATCCGCGGCATGGACATCGCCATCAACACCACGGCGAAGACCGACGACGAGGCGCGCGCGCTGCTCACGGCGTTCCGCTTCCCGTTCCGCATCGAGCAGGTGAAAGCCGAACAAGCAAAGCAAGCGCAGGCAAAACCGGCACAGACCACGCCGGAACCGAACATGCAAGAACAGAAAGGCTGACCCGCATGGCCAAGCTCTCAGTGAAGCTGCGTGACAAATACCGCCGCCAGACCGTGGAGAAATTCAAGGCGAAGCGCGCCGCGCTGTTCGCCGTGATCCACAACGTCAAAGCCAGCGACGAGGAGCGCGATACCGCGCGCGCCAAGCTGCAGCGCCTGCCGCGCGATTCCTCGCCGGTGCGCCTGCGCAACCGCTGCGCGCTGACCGGACGGCCGCGCGGCGTGTACCGCAAATTCGGTCTCGGACGCATCAAGCTGCGCGAACTCGCGTTGCACGGCGAAGTGCCCGGTGTGATCAAGGCGAGCTGGTAAGGAGCCCGCGATGAGCATGAGCGATCCGATCGCAGACATGTTGACCCGCATCCGCAATGCCCAGATGGTCGGGCAGGTGGAGGTCGGCATGCCCTGTTCCAAGCTGAAGGTTTCCATCGCCCAGGTGCTGAAGGACGAGGGCTACGTCGAGGACTTCGCGGTGCGCGACGACGGCCCGAAGAAGGTGCTGCGCATCGGCCTCAAGTACTACGCCGGCCGGCCCGTCATCGAACGGCTCGAGCGCATTTCCAAGCCCGGCCTGCGCGTCTACAAGGACCGCAACAGCCTGCCGCAGGTCATGAACGGCCTCGGCGTGGCGATCGTTTCCACCTCGCGTGGCGTGATGACCGACCGCAAGGCGCGCGCCACGGGCGTGGGCGGCGAAGTCCTCTGCATCGTCGCCTGAGGAGACAGCCATGTCGCGCATCGCAAAGAACCCCATCCCGCTGCCCAAGGGCGTCGAGGTGAAGATTTCCCCGGTCGAGATCTCCGTGAAGGGGCCGCTCGGCACCGTCGTGCGCCCGATGGACCCGAACGTCGGCGTCGAGAAGGACGGCGAAACGCTGAAGTGCAAGGCTCTGGGCAATTCGAACCACGCCAATGCCATGTCCGGCACCATGCGCATGCTGGTGGCCAACATGGTCACGGGCGTCACCAAGGGCTGGGAGAAGAAACTCGCGCTGGTCGGCGTCGGCTACCGCGCGCAGGCGCAGGGCGACAAGCTCAACCTGTCGCTGGGCTTCTCGCACCCGGTGGTGCAGCAGATGCCCAAGGGAATCAAGGTGGCGACGCCGACACAGACCGAAATCGTGGTGACCGGCATCGACAAGCAGCTGGTCGGACGCATCGCGGCCGAGATCCGCGACGTGAAGCCCCCCGAGCCCTACAAGGGCAAGGGCGTGCGCTACACGGGCGAGGCGATCGTGCTCAAAGAGACGAAGAAGAAGTAAGGCAACCCTGGCAAACCTGGACACGTCACGATGATCGACAAAAATTCCGCCCGCCTGCGCCGCTCGCGCCAGACGCGGCTCAAGATCCGCGAAATCGGCGCGGTGCGCCTCAAGGTGCACCGTACCAACGTGCATATCTACGCGCAGATCACCTCGCCCGGCGGCGACAAGGTGCTCGCGACGGCTTCCAGCGTGGAGAAGGACCTGCGCGCCAAGATGAAGTCCGGCGCGACGAAGAAGGCCGCCGAAGCGGTCGGCCAGCGCATCGCCGAAAAGGCGAAGGCGGCGGGTATACAAGCCGTGGCTTTCGATCGCGCGGGTTACCGTTATCACGGGCGCATCAAGGCGCTCGCCGAAGCTGCGCGGGCCGGCGGCCTCAAATTCTAAGGAACCGGCAATGGCAAAAATGCAGGCACGGCGGATGCAGCAGCAGGAAGAGCGGGGCGACGGGCTGCGCGAGAAGATGATCGCGGTCAACCGCGTCACCAAGGTGGTGAAGGGCGGCCGCGTGCTCGGTTTCGCCGCGCTCACCGTGGTGGGCGACGGCGACGGCAGCATCGGCATGGGCAAGGGCAAGGCGCGCGAAGTCCCGGTCGCGGTGCAAAAGGCGATGGAGGAAGCGCGCCGCTCGATGTTCAAGGTGAAACTGAAGAGCGGCACGCTGCACCACACCGTCATCGGCCACCACGGCTCGGCCAAGGTCCTCATGCAACCCGCCTCGGAAGGCACCGGCATCATCGCCGGCGGCCCGATGCGCGCGGTGTTCGAGGTGATGGGCGTCACCAATGTGCTCGCCAAGTGCTTCGGCTCGACCAATCCGTACAACGTGGTGCGCGCGACGCTGCAAGGCCTGCAGGCGATGAACACGCCGGCCGAAATCGCCGCCAAGCGCGGCAAGAAGGTCGAGGAAATCCTTAACTAGGGCGGCCCATGGCGGACAAGAAAATCAAGGTGAAACTGGTGAAGAGCACCAACGGCTGCAAGACCGGGCACGTCGCGACCGTGCGCGGCCTGGGCTTGCGGCGTCTGAACCACGTGGTCGAGCTCGTCGACACCCCCGAGGTGCGCGGCATGATCAACCGCGTGGCCTATCTCGTCAGGCTGGAGAGCTAGGATGAAACTCAATCAATTGAAACCGGCGCCCGGCTCCAACCAGCCCCGCCACCGCGTTGGACGCGGCATGGGTTCGGGCTGGGGCAAGACCGCGGGCCTGGGCCACAAGGGCCAGAAGGCGCGCGCGGGTGGCTTCCACAAGGTCGGCTTCGAAGGCGGCCAGATGCCGCTGCACCGCCGGCTGCCCAAGCGCGGCTTCAAGTCGCTCACGCGCCGCACCGTGGCAGAAGTGCGCCTCTCGGACCTGCAGGCGATGAAGGCGAGCGACATCGACTTCGCCACGCTGCTCGCCGAGCGCGTGGTGCCGAAGGAAACGCTGAGCGCCAAGGTCATCCTGTCAGGCGAACTCAAGCGCAAGATCACGCTGAAGGGCGTGAAGGCGAGCAAGGGCGCGCGCGCCGCGATCGAAGCAGCGGGCGGCAAGTATGAAGAACCGGCGGCGGCACCGGCGCCATTGAAGAAGCTGGTGGCGAAAGAACCCAAGGCAAAGGAATAAGCCCGCTTGGCGAGTGCACTTCCCGGCGCAGGCAAGACCGCGCGATTCGGCGACCTGAAGAAGCGACTGCTGTTTCTTCTCGGGGCGCTGTTCGTGTTCCGCATCGGCGCGCACATCCCGGTGCCGGGCATCGACCCCAACGTGCTCGCGGAGCTGTTCAAGGGTCAGTCGGGCGGCATCCTCGGCATGTTCAACATGTTTTCCGGCGGCGCCCTGTCGCGCTTCACGATTTTCGCGCTCGGCATCATGCCGTACATCTCCGCCTCGATCATCATGCAGCTCATGACGGCGGTGAGTCCGCAGCTCGAGCAGCTGCGCAAGGAAGGCGAGACCGGCCGGCGCAAGATCACCCAGTACACCCGCTACGGCACCGTGCTCCTGGCTCTGTTCCAGGCCACCGGCATTTCCATCGCGCTCGAATCGCAGGCGAACCTGGTGCTCGACCCGGGCCTCATGTTCCGCATCACGACCGTGACCACCCTGGTGACCGGCACCATGTTCCTCATGTGGCTCGGCGAGCAGATCACCGAGCGCGGCCTGGGCAACGGCATTTCAATCATCATTTTCGCGGGCATCGCGGCGGGCCTGCCCAGCGCCATCGCCGGCACCCTGGAACTGGTGCGCACCGGCGCCATGCACCCGCTCACGGCGATCCTCATCGCGGTTTCCGTGGTGGCGGTGACCGCCTTCGTCTGCTTCGTCGAGCGCGGCCAGAGGAAGATCCTGGTGAATTACGCCAAGCGCCAGGTCGGCAACCGCGTCTACGGCGGGCAGAGCTCGCACTTGCCGTTCAAGCTCAACATGTCGGGCGTGATCCCGCCGATCTTCGCCTCGTCCCTGATCCTGTTTCCCGCCACACTGCTGTCCTGGTTCGGCTCGGCCGAGGGCTTCAACTGGCTGCGCGACCTGGCCGGCACGCTCTCGCCGGGGCAGCCGATCTACGTCATCTTCTACGGCGCGCTGATCGTGTTCTTCTGCTTTTTCTACACCGCGCTGCAGTACAACCCGAAGGAAACCGCGGACAACCTGAAGAAGTCTGGCGCCTTCGTGCCGGGCATACGCCCGGGCGAGCAGACCTCGAAATACCTCGAGAAGATCCTGACGCGGCTCACGCTGGCCGGCGCGATCTACGTCACGCTGGTGTGCCTGCTGCCCGAATTCCTCATCATGCGCTGGAACGTGCCGTTCTATTTCGGCGGCACCTCGCTCCTCATCATCGTGGTGGTGACGATGGATTTCATGGCCCAGGTGCAGGCCTACGTGATGACGCACCAGTACGAAAGCCTGCTGAAAAAGGCGAGCTTCAAGGGTGGCGGCGGATTGCCGGCCCGCTAGATCAAGGAGATCTGCACATGAAAGTGATGGCTTCAGTGAAGAAAATCTGCCGCAACTGCAAAATCGTGCGGCGCAAGCGCGTGGTACGGGTCATTTGCACCGATCCGCGGCACAAGCAACGTCAAGGATGACGTGCAGGACGACGCTCGCGTCGTTTCGCGTCATTTAAGTTGATAAGACCTTGAGAATATTGATATAATTTCAGGTTCCGCGGAAAGAAAACGCTATGGCCCGTATTGCAGGCATCAACATTCCGAACCACCAGCACGCCAGCATCGCGCTCACCGCGATCTATGGCATCGGCCGCTCGCGCGCGAAGACGATCTGCGTCGGCTCCGGCATCGAGCCGAACCGCAAGATCAAGGACCTCACCGACGCGGAGATGGACCGGCTGCGCGAGAGCATCACGCGCCTGACGGTCGAGGGCGACCTGCGCCGCGAAGTGCAGATGTCGGTCAAGCGCCTGATCGACCTGGGCTGCTACCGCGGCTCGCGCCACCGCAAGGGGCTGCCAGTGCGCGGCCAGCGCACGAAAACCAACGCCCGCACGCGCAAAGGCCCGCGCAAGGCCGCAGTGAAGCAGAACGCGCCAGCCGGCAAGATTTGATAGACCAGAACCCACGAAAAGGCACTTTCAGAAAGAACTGCCATGGCGAGTAAAACACCCCCCTCCGGACAACAGCTGCAGCAGACTGCCGCGGCGCGCGCGCGCAAGAAGGTGAAGAAGAACGCCGCCGAGGGCATCGCCCACGTGCACGCTTCCTTCAACAACACCATCGTCACGATCACCGATCGCCAGGGCAATACGCTGTCCTGGGCGACCTCGGGCAATGCCGGCTTCAAGGGCTCGCGCAAGTCCACGCCGTTCGCCGCGCAGATGGCGGCCGAGCGCGCCGGGCGCGCGGCGCAGGAATGCGGCGTCAAGAACATCGAAGTGCGCATCAAGGGACCGGGGCCGGGCCGCGAGTCCGCGGTGCGCGCGCTCAACGCGATCGGCCTGAAGATCGGCTCGATCGCCGACGTCACCCCCGTGCCGCACAACGGCTGCCGCGCGCCGAAGCGGCGCCGGGTTTAAGGAGAAAGCATGGCCAGGAATCTCGACGCGAAGTGCCGTCAATGCCGCCGGGAGGGCGAGAAGCTCTTCCTCAAGGGCGAAAAGTGCTTCACCGACAAATGCGCCATCGAGCGGCGCGGCTACGCTCCAGGCCAGCACGGCCAGAAGAGCGGCGCGCGCCTCTCCGACTACGGCAAGCAGCTGCGCGAGAAGCAGAAGACGCGCCGCATCTACGGCGTGCTCGAGCGCCAGTTCCGCAAGACCTACGCCGAGGCGTCACGCTCCAAGGGTGTGACCGGCGAGCGCCTGCTGCAGCTGCTTGAGACGCGCCTCGACAACGTCGCCTACCGCATGGGCTTCGGCGCCTCGCGCAGTGAAGCGCGCCAGGTGGTGCGGCACAACGGCGTGCTCGTCAATGGCAAGCGCGTCAACATTCCGTCTTACGAGGTCAGCCCCGGCGATGTGATCGAAGTCGCCGACAAGGCAAAGGCGCAGCTGCGCATCAAGGCGTCTTCCGAGGCGGCCGAGTCGCGCGGCGTTCCCGAGTGGATCGAAATGGACACCAAGGCGCTGAAGGGGAAATTCAAGTCGCTTCCGGCGCGCGCCGACATGTCCTCCACGATCAACGAGAGCCTGATCATCGAACTGTACTCGAAGTAAGCAAGCAACCAGGAAAGCCCCATGCCCCAGACCGGATTTCTCAAGCCGCGCATCGTCGATGTGCAGAACCTTTCCCCGTCGCACGCCAAGGTGACAATGGAGCCTTTCGAGCGCGGCTACGGCCACACGCTGGGCAACGCCCTGCGCCGGGTGCTGCTCTCGTCGATGCCGGGTTATGCGCCCACCGAAGTGCAGATCGCGAACGTGGTGCACGAGTACTCGACGCTCGACGGCGTGCGCGAGGACATCGTCGACATCCTGCTCAACCTCAAGGGCGTGGTGTTCCGCCTGCACAACCGCGACGAAGCCATCCTGACGCTGAAGAAGAAGGGCGAGGGCCCGGTCACGGCCGGCGACATCGAGCCTTCGCACGACGTCGAGGTGGTCAATCCCGGGCACGTCATCGCCAACCTTTCGGCCGGCGGCAAGATCGAGCTGCAGCTCAAGGTCGAAGGCGGCCGCGGCTACGTCCCCGGCAACATGCGCTACCTGCCGGAGGAGACCAAGGGCATCGGCCGCATCGTGCTCGACGCTTCCTTCAGCCCGGTGCGCCGCGTTTCCTACCTGGTCGACTCGGCGCGCGTCGAGCAGCGCACCGACCTGGACAAGCTGATCCTCGACATCGAGACCAATGGCGCCATCGAGCCCGAAGAAGCGGTGCGCTATGCGGCCCGCATCCTGGTGGACCAGTTCTCGGTATTCGCGCAGCTCGAAGGCACGGCGCTGCCCACCGAAGAGAAGAAGGCGGTCGCGGTCGACCCGATCCTGCTGCGCCCGGTCGACGACCTCGAACTCACCGTGCGTTCGGCCAACTGCCTCAAGGCCGAGAACATCTATTACATCGGCGACCTGATCCAGCGCACCGAAACCGAGCTGCTGAAGACGCCGAACCTGGGGCGCAAGTCGCTCAACGAAATCAAGGAAGTGCTCGCCTCGCGCGGGCTGACGCTGGGCATGAATCTGGAGAACTGGCCGCCGGCCGGGCTCGAGCACCACAGGACCTAAATACAGTACAGAACAGGAAAGCGCCATGCGTCACGGTCACGGACTACGCAAACTCAACCGCACCACGAGTCACCGGCTCGCCATGTTCCGCAACATGGCGAATTCGCTGCTGACGCACGAGCAGATCACGACCACGCTGCCCAAGGCGAAGGAACTGCGCCGCGTCGTCGAGCCGATGATCACGCTGGGCAAGACCGCGACGCTCGCCAACCGGCGCCTCGCCTATGACCGCCTGCGCGATCGCGACACCGTGTCCAAGCTCTTCGGCGAGCTCGGACCGCGCTACGCCAAGAGGAAGGGCGGCTACCTGCGCATCCTCAAGAACGGCTTCAGGAAGGGCGACAACGCGCCCCTCGCGCTGGTGAGCCTGCTGGACCGTCCGGACCTCGCGGCCGCACCCGCTAAAGACGGGAAGAAGAGCGAAAGCAAGGAAGTAGCCAAGGCCGCTTGAAGCGGTCGGCTAATTCCTGATCAGCTGATCAGGATCGCGCGGTAATCGTTGACGTTGGTGCGGGTGGGCCCCGTTACCACCAGGTCCCCCAGCGCGGAGAAGAAACCGTAGCTGTCGTGGTCGGCGAGCAGCTGGCGCGGGTCGAAGTTCTGCGCGCGAGCGCGCGCCAGCGAGTCGGGGCCGAGCAGGGCGCCGGCATTGTCCTCGCTGCCGTCGATGCCGTCGGTGTCGGCGGCGATCGCGTGCACGCCATCCATGCCGGCGAGCTCGACGCCGAGCGAGAGCAGGAACTCCGCGCAGCGCCCGCCGCGCCCGCTGGCGTCGCGCACGCTCACCGTACATTCACCCCCTGAAAGCAGTGCAACCGGCGGCTTGAACGGCGTGCCGTAGGCGCGGATGTCGCGCACGAGCGCGGCCATCACCTTGGCGACCTCCCTTGCCTCGCCGGTGACCGAGTCGCCGAGGATCACCGGCACGACGGCGCTCTCCTCGAAGACCTTTGCTGCTGCTTCCATGGAGCCGCGCGAGGTGGCGATGACCCTGCTCGCGACGTTCTTGAAGACCGCCGAGCCGGGCTTGGGCGTTTCGTCGCGCTCGCCGCGCAACCCGGCGATCAGATGCCTGAGCACGGCCGGCGGCGGCTTGACGCCGAAGCGGTTCAGGATGGTCACCGCGTCCTGGAACGTGGTCGGATCCGGCGAGCAGGGCCCGGAGGCGATGTGCGTGGCGTTGTCGCCCGCCACGTCCGAGATGATCAGCGTATGCACCGGCGCCTTGCAGGCGGCCGCAAGCCACCCGCCCTGGATCTGCGACAGGTGCTTCCTGACCGTGTTGATCTCCTGGATCGCGGCGCCGCTCCTGAGCAGGTCGCGCGTCACCGCGCGCAGGTCCGCGATCGTCACGCCCTCCACCGGAAGCGAGAGCAGCGCCGAGCCGCCCCCGGAGAGCAGCGCCAGCAGCATGTCCATCGGCTTAATCGCGCGCGCTGCGCCCAGCATTTCACGCGCCGCGGTTTCGCCGGCCTCATCGGGCATCGGATGGCCGCCCTCGACCCAGCGCAGGCGCTCGAGGGGCAACGCATGGCCGTAGCGGGTCAGCGCGATGCCGAAGAGCTTCTTGTCGGCGGGCCAGTTCTGCTCCACCGCCAGCGCCATCGAGGCGGCGGCCTTGCCCGCCGCGAGCACCAGCGTGCGCCCGTCCGGCGGCGGCGGCAGGTGCGCCGGCAGGATCTTGAGAGGATCGGCCGCGGCGACCGCGGCGCGAAAGCTCGCTTCGAGTAGCTCCCGAGGCGTCAGCCGAAGCGCTCCGTGGCAGCCGCGTCGCCCATGCCGCCCCCGGCCGCTTCGCGGCCGGCCTGGACAAGCACCGGGTACACCTCGCGAAACGTCTGCATGATCAGCGCCACCGGCACGTCGGCGTGGCTGCCCCGGTCGCGCAGGTACTCCATGTGGCGGCGCTCCTCCTCGTCGAAGGGATGGAAGATGGAGTCCTCGCGGCCGTCGAACTCGAGCGGCTTGACGCGAAAGCGCCGGCACAGCTCGACGTTGAACGCGGGCGTCGCCTTCACCCATTTGCCTTCGAGCAGCAGCTCGGCGTAGCCGTGGTAGACGAAGAGGTCGGTGCCCATGCGCTCGCGCAGGGCGGGCGTGGTGAGGTGGTTCTTCACGTCGGCGAACCCGACGCGCGCCTGGATGCCCGCGGCGCGCGCGCAGGCGGCGAGCAGCGCCGCCTTGCCGATGCAGAAGCGTTCGCCCGCGGTGATGCAGCGCGAGGCCTGGAAGGTCTCTTCCCTGGAAAAATCGAGGAACGGGTTGTAGCGGATGCCGTCGCGCACCGCGTAGTAGAGCGCCACGGCCCGCTCTGTGTCGGTTTTCCCGGAAGAATTCTTCCTGGCAAAGGCCACGACGGCCGGGTGGTCGCTGTCGATGTAGCGCGCGGGGCGCAGGAATTCATTCATTGGTCGAGTTTCATGAGCCGGCGCGCGCCGGCGAAGAGCGCGCTGGAGGGGTCGGCGAGCCCGTCTACGACCGAGAAATGGTGCGTGCCCGGCATCGGAATGTCGCCTGCGAAGGCGCCGCGCCAGCGCTCGCCGAGCAGGGCGTTCTGGCGGTGGAATTCCGAGCTCTCGTCGCCGCCGACGCAGCTCATCACCGGTGCGCGCGACGCCGCGGGCATGAATATCGGCGAGACGCGGATCGCCGCCTCCTCGTCCAGGCGCAGGTCGCCGTTCAGCCAGTCGACCTGGACCATCGGCCGCAGGTCGTAGATGCCGCTGATGGCAAGGCCGCCCTTGTAGAGATCTTTGGGCAGCCACTTGTCGAAGGCGGGCCAGATCGCCGTCATCATCATCGCGGTAAGGTGCCCGCCCGCCGAGTGGCCGCCGACGTAGAGCCGGTCCTCGTCCATGCCGTACTCCTCGGCGTGCAGCCACAGCCAGCGGCTCGCGCGCAGCATCTGGCGCACGATTTCCTCCACGCTCACGCGCGGGCACAGGTCGTAGTTCACCACCGCAAGAGAGACGCCGGAGCCGACCCAGGCGGGAGCAAGGTAGGAAAAATCCTTCTTGTCGAGCGAGCGCCAGTAGCCGCCGTGGATGAACAGCATGCAGCTGCCGTCGCCCTTGCGCGAGGGGAAAAGGTCGATCGTCTCGCCGGGCGCCTCGCCGTAGCGCAGGTCCAGATGGCAGGTCATGGTCGCGCGCGCACGTGCTGAATCCCGCGCCCAGCGCTCGAGATAGGCGGGGTGGTCGGGAACCAGTACGCGGTTGTTGTACTCGCGGGAATAAAACGCCGAATCCGTCATCCGTCGCGCTGCTCCCGCCACAGGCCCAAAGCGAGTTGTGCTGGCCGGTCGGAGTAGGAGAACAGTACGCATTCCTCCTTCGTCTCCAGCGTCACCGGATGCCAGGACGGGGCAACGAACGTGTCCTTCGGGCCGAAACTGAATTCTTCACCGCCGATGCTGACCTTGCCCTTGCCCTCGGCGACCTGGAACACGGTGCCGTCGGTCGAGCGATAAGGGCTGGTGCGGAAGCCCTTGGGCAGCAGCTGGATGAAGGTGCCGATCGTCGGCATGGCGGGCCCGCCCGTGAGCGGATTGGTGAACTCCAGTTTCCAGCCATGGCAGGCATCGGGATCGCCCTCCTTGGCGAGCTTCGACAGCGTTTCGCGGCTGCGGCTGTAGGGGTAGCTGAAGATCGGCGAGGTCTTGCCGAAGGGCGCCACCGCGCCCAGGGGCTTCAAGTTGTTGCCGTAGCGCGCAAGGGACGCGCCCTCGCCACGCGAGATCGGTTGCACCTCCTCGGGGTAGGGCTCGTGGAACTGCGCCGCGAAGGCGCGCAGGATCGGCAGGTCGAGGCCGTCCAGCCAGATGACCGGCTCCGAGCCGGGATTGCCGTGGTCGTGCCAGGTCCAGGAGGGCGTGATGATGAAGTCGCCCGGATTCATCATGCTGCGCTCGCCATCCACCGCGGTGTAGGCGCCCGTGCCTTCGACCACGAAGCGCAGCGCCGATTGCGTGTGGCGGTGGCTGGGCGCGACCTCGCCGGGCAGGATCAGCTGCAGCCCTGCAAACAGACTCTGCGTGATGCAGGATTCGCCGCGCATGCCCGGGTTCTGCAGCACCAGCACGCGCCTGAGCGCTTCTTTCGCGGTGATGAGCCTGCCTGCTTCCATCAGGTAAGGCCGCGAATCGGCCCATTTCCAGATCGCGGGCTTGCACCGCGTCACCGGCTGGTCGGGAATCAGCTCGTGGTAGACCTCCCAGAGCGGGGCGAAATTGTGCTTTTCTATCTTTCGATAGAGATCCTGCCGCGCGGCACCGAGGTCGGGCTTGGGGACGCTTGCCATGGAAGGCTCCTGAAACTCGCGAGAAAACGATTCTACGTTCGACCGACCTGCTTGAGCCAGGTCACGGGCTTGCCGAGCGCCCCGCCGAGGGCCTTGCCCTCAGGGTCGGCGAGCGCTGCTTCGCGTGCCCTACGAATCGCGCCGGCCTGCGCCGCGGGGTCCGCGGTGGGTGGATTCTCGACCAGGGCGTCCAGGATGGCGAGGAAATTGGCCTTGCCGCGGCGGTGGGTCTCGCCGTAGCCCTTGAGCAGGGTGGCGCATTGCGCGACTTCAAGCGCGAGGGCGGGGCTGCGCTGGGCGGCTTCGTTCACCCGCAGTAGCCAGCGCTCGATGAGCCGCTGCTCTTCCTGATAGCGGTAGGAGAAGGGCCGCCAGGGCCTGAGCCAGGCGAGGGACCGTACCAACAGGAAGCCGAATACGCCCGAGGTTTTCACGTGCAGGCCGACGTTGTACGCATCCAGCTTGCCGCGGCTCTCAGCCCAGGATTGCAAATTTTTTCCCAGCGCATGGGGAAGCAGGGAGGCGAACTCCTCGAGGCCGGGCTTGAGGAAATCGATCACCACCACCGGCTCGCCGTCCTTCGCGCCGACCTCCTTCCTGACCCGCTCGAAGCGCGAGGCGCGGGTCTTCAGGTCGGCGACGCGGATGATGTCTTCGTAACTCATCCACAGCGCCAGCTGCCGGGCGGCTTCAGCGGCGACCTTGGGTTCAAGCTTTTCAAACGATTTAATTCTTTCCTTGAACAGATCCGCGTAGGCCGCGCCCTGATAGTCGGTTAGACGTTCAATGCCGAGCCGGACAACCTCGTCCAACTCTTCCGCACGCTTGGGTGGCGCGGGCGGCTGCGGCGTCGGGCGCGAGCCCGCGGCGATCTCGCAGCCCGCGGCGAAGCCGCGCAGGCTCGCCTCGGCACCGCGCCCGCCGCCGCGGATCGCCTGCTCGCAGGCTTCGCGGCTCACGGGCAGCACGCCGCTGCCCGCCATGGCGCCGAAGAGCACTGCGTTGATCACGGTGCCGCTGTCCTGGGCGAGCTTGCGCATGTCGAAAAGAACCGCGCGCCTGGCGAGCTGCTTGCCTGCGTCGATGACGCGGTTGCTCTCGAAGCGGCCGTCGGCCATCTGCATCTTCTCCACCGTGGCATAGATGCGGTGGGTGGAGGCGACGAGTGTGGTGCGCTCCGGGCTGACGTAGCCGTTGTGCATCGCGCGGCCCGCCTCGATCAGTTCGGAGGCGACCATGATGTCGACGTTGCCGGGACTCGGCGTGAGCGAGAACACCGGGCTCCTGCCGCCCAGCTGCGCGCGCGTCGCCGGAAAGATCTCCAGGTAATAGGTCGTCGCGCCGGTGCGCTGGGCGACGCCCGGGATCGAGGTGCTCTGCGAGGGGAAATCGCAGCGCGCCGCCGCGTCGATGAGCCAGTCGGCCATGACGCCGCCGCCTTCGCCGCCGAGCGCGGCAATCAGGATGGTGATGGGCCGGTCAGGGAGGCTCATGCAAAGACTGCTCTTATCCTGTTCAGGGCTTTATCGAAGAAATTCGGATTCTGCACAACTTCCGCCCGATAGAACGACGGACAAAGGATCGCTGCGTGGGCGTTCTCGCCGCACAAGCCGCAGCCGACGCAGCCGTCAATCACGGTGGCCACCGGGTCGCGCCGCAGCGGATCCGGGTTGTCCTTGACGGTGAGCGTCGGACAGCCCGAGAGCCGGATGCAGGAGTGGTCTCCGGTGCAGGTGTCTTCGTCCACGCCGTACTTCACCCGCACCGTTCTTTTTCCTTCGGCCAGGTTCTTCGCCACCACGGGACGGAGTTTCCGCTGGCGTTCGAGCTGGCATTCGCCCTCGGCGATGATGACCTTGAGGCCCTGGTACTCGGTGGACATCGCTTCCTTGAGCACTTTCGCCACCTCGCCGACGCGGTAGTTGTCCACTGTCTTCACCCAACCGACGCCGACGCCCTCGAGCGCGCGCTCGATCCCCATGTCGCCGGACTTGAATTCGCTGTGCTGCGGGCTGGAAGGCAGCTCCTGCGTGCCAGTCGCGGAGCTGTAGCCGTTCTTCATGATGACGAGGATGCCGTCGTCCTTGTTGAAGACGGTATTCGCGATCCCGGAGGTAAGGCCGTTATGCCAGAAGCCGCCATCGCCCATGATGGTGAGCGTGCGTTTGCCGAACATGGTGTTGACCGCGGAATTCGAAGCCATTCCCAGTCCGTAGCCGAGCACCGTGTGGCCGATGTTGAACGGCGGCAGCGTGGCGAAGGTGTGGCAGCCGATATCGGCGGAGATGTGGAAAGCGCCGGTGGCTTTCTCCGCGACTTTCATCGCCGCGAACACCGGGCGCTCCGGGCAGCCGACGCAGAAGCCGGGGGGGCGGGCAGGAACGCCCCCGAGCAGCTCGAGCGCTCTGGCTTTGAGGCTTCTTACCGAATCGATGGCTGTTTCCGAGTTCAAAAACTTCGAGATTCCCGCCAATACAACTTCACCCGTGTACTCGCCGCCGAGGGGCAGCATGTCCTTGCCGTGAACCTTGACGAGGTGGTTTTCGGCGCGGCGCAGCGCCGCCTGCACCGCGTCTTCGATGAACGCCGGCTGGCCTTCCTCGACCACAAGGATGCGTTGCTTGCCGGCGCAGAACGCGACGATCTCTTCCGCGATCATCGGATAGGCGACGTTCATGCAATAGATCGGCACGCGCGTGGCGCCAAAGGCGTCGGCGAGGCCCAGCAGCTGCAACGCCCGCAGCACCGCGTTGTACATGCCGCCCTGGCAGAGGATGCCGGTGTCCGACATGTCGCCAGCGAAGACTTCATTCAGCTTGTGTTGCCTGATGAACGCAACCGCGGCCGGCCAGCGCACCTCGATCTTGTGCTTCTCCTGCGCATAGGTGGCCGGCGGCAGGCTGATGCGGCCGAAGTCGAAATCCGGCTTTTCGATGGGATGGTTCTTCGAGTTCTTCGAACCCACGTTCTTCTTCGTTGCGAAGGACCCATGCACGTGGCAGGCGCGGATGCGCAGTTCCAGCAGCACCGGCGTGTTGGAGGCTTCCGAGAGTTCGAAACCTTTCTCCACCATCTCGACGATCTTCGGCAGGTTCGGCCGCGGGTCGAGCAGCCACATCTGCGACTTCATGGCGAAGGCGTGGCTGCGCTCCTGGATGATCGAAGAGCCCTCGCCGTAGTCCTCCCCCAGCACCACCAGGGCGCCGCCGATGACGCCGGCCGAGGCGAGGTTGGAGAGGGCGTCGGAAGCGACGTTGGTCCCGACGGTCGACTTGAACGCCACCGCGCCGCGGATCGGATAGTTGATCGAGGCGCCAAGCATGGCCGCAGCCCCGGCCTCGCTGGCATTGGTCTCGACGTGCACGCCCAGCTCGTCGAGGATGTCGCGCGCGTCGTTCAGCACGTCCATGACGTGCGATACCGGCGCGCCCTGGTAGCCGCCGACGTAGGCGACGCCCGACTGCAGCAGCGCCTTGGTCACCGCGAGGATTCCCTCGCCGTGAAAGGTCTCGCCTTCACCGAGCTTGAGCAGTTCCACTTCCTGCTTGAAGGAGCGTTCCATGCGGTTGCGCGGTTGGCCGGATTGAGGACGAGCAGCTTAGCACTGCCGAGCGACGTGGCGCCCGGGCGCCCATGACGCCGCGCGCCGATCGGTTATAGTTCCGCCATGGCCTTCACCTGCGTCCTCAAGCTCCCGCAGGGGCAAGAACAGGTGTTTGTTTACAGGGATATCTTGCCGGAAGAGATCCCGGACGACGACGCCTACGTCGATATCACGGCGAAAATCGCGCCCTACACGATGACCGGCAACGGCGGCGCTGAGACCACGTATGAGTTGTTTCAGGCGGTCAAGTATCTAGCCCAGAACCGCATTCCGGGCGATATGGTCGAATGCGGGGTATGGCGCGGCGGTTCGATGATGCTGATCGCCCTTGCGCTGAAGTACTTCAACGACGCCGGACGCAATCTATACCTTTACGATACCTATGCGGGCATGACCGAACCCACTGCGGTCGATATCGACGTGGAAGGGAACGACATGAGGAGCGCGTGGATGAGGGCGCGTCAGCACGGCGGAAGGATGGCGTTTGGCGGCACGCTGGAGGATGTCCGTGCGAACATGCGCCGGACCGGATATGCCGATGCGCAGGTCAGATATGTGCAAGGCGATGTGCTGCGGACTATTCCGCGGCATCTGCCCGCCCGCATTGCCCTGCTGCGGCTGGACACCGACTGGTATGAATCGACGTTGCACGAACTACGGCATATGTACGATCTGATCGTGCCCAAGGGCGTGCTGATCATCGATGACTACGGCTGGTGCCGCGGCGCACGCAAGGCCACGGACGAGTTTTTCCGGGATCAGCCGTTCAAGCCGCTCATGCATCGGGTCAACGAAGCGGTGCGCGTGATCGTCAAGCCGGCGCTCTGAAGAACGGGCCGCGTTCTTCAGCCGATGGTGCTCGAGCGTAGCGACCTCATCCTGACGCTGCTCTTGCGCGTGGCGCGCCTCTTCGAGCGGCGCGGCCGTTTCCGCTCGCTGCGCGAGCAGCTTGTTGCGTTGTTCGCCGATTGAAACCGGGTACGATGGCGCAATGCAGATCGCGGTGCTGGGCGGGGGCAATGGCGCGTTCGCGGCCGCGGCCGATCTCTCCGAGCGTGGCCATCAGGTGCGCCTGTGGCGGCGGGACGCCGCCGCGTTGCCGTCACGAATCCTGCTGAAGGACTCCGCGGGCGAGCGCGAGATCGCACTGGCGCGTCGCTGCGCCGAGATGGGCGACGCGTTGCGCGGCGCCGAGCTGATCTTCATGCCCGACCCGGCCTTCACCCAGGTCGACAACGCGCAACGGCTCGCGCCCCATCTTGCTGACGGGCAGGTTGTATTCCTCGCCCCGGGCACTTTCGGCTCATTCGTCATGGAGAAGGCGATACGGCGGGCCGGAAACCGGGCGCGCTTCGCCATCGCCGAATGCGGCACGCTGCCGTGGCTCGCGCGCAAGCATGGTCCGGCGAGCGTGGCGATCACCGCGCGAGCGACGCGACTGCCGACCGGCGTGTTTCCGGGTGCGCTGAAGGAGGACGGGCTGCGCGCTGTTCGAGGCGCCTTCCCGGCGATCGAGCCGGTGGAGGATGCTCTTTCCGCGGCGCTGATGAACGCCGGGCCCGTGATCCATCCCCCGCTGGTGCTGATGAATGCGGGGCCGCTTGAGCATTTCCCGCGCTGGGACATTCACAAGGAGGGTACGCAGCCCTCGATCCGGCGCGTCACCGACGCGCTCGACGCCGAGCGCATTGCCGCGCGCAAGGCGCTTGGCTACGCGCCGCCGCATTTTCCGCTCGCTGACCACTACCGCAGCGACGGCGAGGAGTGGATGTACGGCCGGCGGGTGCACGTCAAGCTCACCGACTCGGGGGACTGGCGCGAGAAAATCGTGCTCACGGAGCATCGCTACATGCTCGAGGACGTGGCGTTCGGCCTCGCATTCATGGTCTCGGTCTGCGACTGGGCCGGTGTCGCCTGTCCGGTGGCGCGCGGGCTGCTCGCGCTCGGCTCGGCCGTGCTCGGCCGCGACCTGCGAGCGGGTCCCCGCACACTCGAGTCGCTCGGCCTCGCCGCGCTTGCGCGCGACGAGATGCGGCGGCAACTCCAGGAGGGCGCATGACGCGCATCGTCGCGCTCGGTGCCGGACGCATGGGCCGCGGCATCGGGCATGTGTTCGCCTACGCGGGCTACGCCGTGGACATCGTCGACTTCAAGCCGCGCAGTGCCGAAGAGGCGGCGCGGTTGCGCGAGCAGGCACTCGGCGAAATCGCCGCTAACCTGGGCATCCTGGGCGAACTCGGCGTGCTCCATGCGCCGCAGCGCGAGGCGATCCTCGGGCGCGTGCGCGTGCTGCCGCTGGAGGAGGCGCCTGCCGCGCTTGCCCGCGCCGACGTTGTCTTCGAAGGGGTCACCGAGACCCTCGAAGCGAAACGCGATGCCTTCGCGCGCGCCTGCGCCCACATCCCGCCCGAGGCCATCGTCGCCTCGACCACTTCCTCTTTCCTCGCTGACGCGCTTGCAGCCATGGTGACGAGGCCAGAGCGTTTCCTCAATGCCCACTTCCTCAACCCGGCATACCTCATTCCCCTTGTGGAGTTGAGCCCGGCGAAGTCGACCGCGGAGGAAAGCTATGCGGCCCTGAAAACCTTGCTCGAATCCGCAGGCAAGGTGGTGGTGCGCTGCGCGCCCTCGCCCGGCTTCATCGTGCCGCGGCTGCAGGCGGCGGCGATGAACGAGGCCGCGCGCCTGGTGGAGGAAGGGGTGGCGACCCCGGAGGACATCGACCGCGCGGTGCGTGCGGGCTTCGGCCCGCGCTACGCGGCGATGGGACTGTGCGAATTCATCGACTGGGGCGGCCTCGACATCCTCTACTACGCGTCCACCTCGATGGCGCGCGCCCTGAACGCGCCGCGCTACGAGCCCCCGCCGATCGTGCAGCGCCTGATGGCCGAGGGCAAGCGCGGCGCGCGCGAAGGCGAAGGGCTGTACGACTGGCGCGGGCGCGACATGGCGCGGTACCAGCGCGACCTGATGGGCCGCTATGTCGCGCTGTTCCGCCACCTCGGGCTGCTGGCGCCGCCCGGCGCGGCACGATAGACTCGTCCCACGCCACACTTGGAGGAGGGTCCAGTGAAGTTTCGCGCTCGATTGGCTTGCATGGCCGCTGCGCTTGGCGCGACGGGATTCGCGACGGGGGCCGGCGCCCAGGAGGCGAAGCTCAAGGCGGCGGCGTTCCTGCCGGTGAAGTCGGTGTTCGTTGCCGGCTTCGCGCGCTTTGCGGACGAGGTCAACCGCCAGTGTGCGGGGAAAGTGAGCATCAGCACCGTCGGCCCGGAGGCGATCAAGTCGTTCGAGCAGTGGAACGCGCTGAAGACTGGTGTGGTCGACATGCACTACGGCCCGCCCAACTTCTACGTTGGCGCGCTTGCCGAAGGCGATGTCATCAGCGTGGCGCGCAACGAAACCGCGGCGCAGAGGAAGAACGGCGCCTGGGCAATGATCAACGAGGTGCACAACCAGAAGATGAACGCGCAGTACCTGACGCACCTCTTCGGCGGGGTGCGTTTTCACATCTACACCTCGAAGCCGGCGCAGGGCGGCAAGTTCGACGACTTCCGCCTGCGCTCGACGCCGATCTACGACGCGTTCTTCAAGTCCCTCGGCGCGCTGCCGGTGCGCATGGCGCCGCCCGAGGTGCACACCGCGCTCGAGCGCGGCACGGTGGACGGCTACGGCTGGCCGCTGTACGGCATCGCCGACTTCGGCTGGCACAAGTACACCAAGTACCGCTACGGGCCCGGCTTCATCAGCGCCGCGGTGGCGATCCTGGTCAACCAGGACAGGTGGAAGTCGCTCAACAACGACCAGCGTGCCTGCCTGACGCGAGTGTCCGAGTGGGTCGAGGGCGAGTGGCCGAAATGGCGCGCGGAGGAGGACGGCCGGCAGCAGGCGGTCCAGGACCAGGCCGGCATCAAGTATGTCGACCTCGGGCCCGGCTTCGCGAAACAGGCCGAGGAGCTCTACTGGGAAGTGCTCGGCAAGGGCAACCCGGAGTTCGTGAAGAAGGTGCGGCCGCTGCTGGGCGGCAACTAGCCCCTTGGCGGCTCCCGCCGCGGCGCCGCCGCGCAGCTGGTTCGATCCTCTGATCGACGGGCTCGCGCTCGTCGCGGCGGCGCTGGTCGTCCTGCTCACGGTTCTCATCGTCTGCGACGTCGCGGCGCGCTACCTGCGCTGGTTTTCCCTGACCTGGGCGCTCGAGGCCTCCGAATACATGCTCTACGCGATCACCTTCCTCGGCGCGCCCTGGGTGCTGCGCGAAGAAGGCCACATCGCGATCGAGCTGGTGGTCGAGCGCCTTCCGGAGCGCCAGCGCATGCGTCTGCGACGCCTTACCGATTTTCTCGGCGCTGCGGTGTGCGCGCTGCTGCTCGTCTATGCCTGCCGCGTGGCCTGGCGTTCGTACCAGTCCGGGATCCGGGTGCAGAAGAGCTTCACCTTCCCCGAGTGGTACACGTTCGCGCTGATTCCGCCGGTGATGCTCATCCTGTTGGGCATCTACCTGCGCTGGCTCGTGCATCCGCCGCGCCCAGGCGGACCGGCGGTGCGGGAAACGCTCTAGCGCATGGCCTGGTACGAGATCCTCGGCTCGTTCCTCGGCGTGCTAGTGCTGCTGATGGCGCTCGGCGTGCCGGTGGTATTCGCCTTCTTCGCCACCAACCTTGGCGCGGCGTATCTGTTCATGGGCGGCGACAAGGGCGTCGAGCAGCTGGTGCGCAACGCCGCGGAATCGGTGCAGAGCTTCGCGCTGATGCCCATTCCGCTGTTCATCTTCATGGGCGAAGTGATGTTCCACACCGGCGTCGCCGGCAAGGCAATCGACGCGGTCGACCGCCTGATTTCGCGGCTGCCCGGGCGCCTGTCGCTGGTGGCGATCACCGGGGGCACGATCTTCGCCGCGCTGTCGGGATCGACCATCGCCAACACCGCGATGCTGTGCTCGACGCTGCTGCCCGAGATGTCCAAGCGGGGCTATCACACCTCGGTCTCGATCGGGCCGATCGTCGGCGTGGGCGGGCTCGCCATGCTGATTCCGCCCTCGGCGCTCGCGGTGCTGCTGGGGTCGGTGGCGCGCATCCCCATTGGCGAGCTGCTCATCGCCTCCATCGTCCCGGCGCTGATCCTCGCCGCCCTCATGTTCGCCTACGTCATCGTGCGCTGCTCCCTGCAGCCGCACCTCGCGCCGCCCTACGACGCGCGCGCGCTGACCCGGCGCGAGCGCTTGCTGCCGTTCGCCAAGTACGTCCTGCCGCTGATGTCGATTTTCGTAGTCGTGGTCGGCAGCATCATCGGCGGCATCGCCACACCCACCGAGTCCGCCGCGCTCGGCGCGGTCGCGGCGGTGGTTGCCGCGGCAGCTTACCGGCGGCTGACCTGGGCCAACTTCGCGGTCTCAGTGCGCGCGACGCTGCGGCTGACCGTGATGACACTCTTCATCATCTGCGGCTCGATCACGTTCTCTCAGATCCTCGCCTTCACCCAGGCCTCCGACGGGCTCTCCATGCTCATCACCGGCGCGGGCCTGTCGCCGCTGATGGTCCTGCTCGGCATGCTTGCCATCCTGCTTTTTCTCGGCTGCTTCATGGACCAGGTGAGCATGATGATGATCACCGCGCCCCTCTTCATGCCCGTGGTGCAGCAGCTCGGCTTCGACCTGGTCTGGTTCGGCGTGCTGATGCTGATGCTGCTCGAGATCGGGCTCGCGACGCCGCCGTTCGGCATGCTGCTGTTCGTCGCCAAGGGCGCCGCGCCGCAGGTCTCGATGCGCGAAATCATCGTCTCTGTGGCGCCGTTTATCGCGCTCGCGCTCGTGGTGGTGGCGTTGCTGATCGCGGCGCCGGAACTGGCCCTGTTCCTGCCGCGCCTGATGGCGGCCTAAGGGGCCGCGGTGCGCCTCCTGATCGTCGGCGCCGGTCCGGCGGGCCTGTATCTCGCCTACCTCGTCCGGCGCCAGCTGCCGGCCTGGGAAGTGCGCATCGTCGAGCAGAATCCGCCCGATTCGACCTTCGGCTTTGGCGTGGTGTTCTCCGAGCGCGCGCTTGAATTCCTGCGCGCCGACGACGCCGAGACCTATGAGCGCATCACCCCGCAGATGGAAGCCTGGACCGACATCAGCGTGGTCCTGAGGGGCGCTCCAGTGGTGATCGACGGGATCGGATTCTCCGCGATCGGCCGCCTGAAGTTCCTGCAACTGCTGCGCGGCCGGCTGGAGGTCGCCGGGGTTTTTCCCGAATATGGTTTTGCTCTCAGGGAAAGGGAAAATCTTGGGGAGTTCGATCTGGTGGTTGGCGCCGACGGCGCCAATTCGGCGATCCGCAAGACAGCGGACTTCGGCACGACGGTCACGCCGCTCAGCAACAGATTCGCCTGGTTCGGCACGACGAAGGTATTCGACACGCTTACCCAGACCTTCGTGCAGAACGAGGCGGGTTTCTTCAACGCCCATCACTACCGGCATGCGCCGTCGATGAGCACCTTCGTCTTGGAGTGCGATGCGCCGACTTGGATGCGCGCCGGCTTCGAGCACATGGACGAGGCCGCGACGCTGGCGTACGGCGAAAAGGTGTTCGTGGACGCACTGCAAGGACACAAGCTGGTGTCCAACAATTCCGTCTGGCGCAATTTCCCCAAGGTGCGCAACCGGCGCTGGGTCGCGGGGAACAAGGTACTGATCGGCGATGCGCAGCGCACCGCCCACTTCTCCATCGGCTCGGGTACGCGCCTGGCGATGGAGGACGCCATTGCCTTGGTCAATGCGCTTTCACGACACGGGAAAGACATTCCAGAAGCACTTGCCGCCTTCGAAGCGGCGCGCCGGCCGATCGTGGATAAGCTGCTGGCCGCCGCCGATGCGAGCGGTGAGTGGTACGAGCGCTTCCCCGCGCACATGCGCCTCGCGCCGCGCGATTTCGCCTGGAGCTACATCCAGCGCAGCGGGCGGATAGATCCGAAGAAGCTGCGCAGGATCGCACCCCGCTTCGTGTCCGGCAAACAGTCTTGATAGGATTGGCTGCATGATCCCGCGCCACGTTCCGCTCGTCGTTACAACCCGTGGTGGCGCCACCGAGGGCGTGCACTTTGGCTCCGTCGCGGTGGTGAATGCGCGCGGGCGGCTGCTGTTTGGCGCCGGAGATCCCCGTGCGCTCAACTTCACGCGCTCGGCGTTGAAGCCCCTGCAGGCGATGCCGTTCCTCGAAGACGGCGGCATGGCGCATTTCGGCTTCGGCTCGCACGAGCTTGCGCTCATGTGCGCAAGCCACAGCGGTGAAGCGGTGCATGCGGCGCTCGTGCAGGGCATCCTCGCGCGCGCCGGCAACAGCGCGCGCCAGCTGCAGTGCGGCTGTCACGTGCCGCATTATTTCGCCGCCGCCGGGGTCGAGGCGCCGACCGGCCGCAAGTGGCCGGCGCTGCAGCACAACTGCTCGGGCAAGCACAGCGGTTTCCTTGCCTGGTGCCGCATGCGGGAAAAGAACGTCGCCCACTACCTCGATCCTGCGCATCCGCTGCAGCAGCGCATCGCCGTGCTGGTGCGCCGCTACGCGCGCGGCGGACGCACGGTGCGCGGCGTAGATGGTTGCGGGGCGCCGAACTACGTGCTGCCGCTCGCGGGTCTGGCGCAGCTCTATGCCGGGATCGCGGGCGGTGCGAGCGGAGCGCAACGCGCCATCTTCTATGCCATGACGCGCCACCCGGATCTCGTCTCGGGCACCGGACGCTTCGATCTCGCGCTGATGCGGGCAGGGCGCGGCGACTGGGTCACCAAGGCGGGCGCGATGGGCGTGCACGCCATCGGCGTGCGCTCGCGCGGCCTGGGGATCGCGGTGCGGATCGCCGACGGCACGCCGTACGCCCTGCAGGCGGCGACGGTCGCGGTGCTCGATCAGCTTCGCCTGCCGGTCGCGGGCCTGAGGGCCTGGCGCCACGCGGTCATGCGCAACTTCGCCGGGCGCGTGACCGGCGGGGCGAAACCGGTGTTCAGCCTCACCCGCGCGTGAGCCTGAACGCGCGGGCCTAGCCGGCGCTCACCACTTCCGGCGCGTTCGAGTACAGCTTCTCCACCAATGCTGCGCGCCGCTCGAGCACCGCGCGCTGGTTGATGTAGCCCTTGTCGGTAATTTCGTTGCCGTCGATCTGCGGCGGCTCGGTCATGACAAGAAGGCGCGTGGGACGCATTGAACTTCCGCCTTCTGTTGACAAAATTTTGAGTGCTTGGATGAGCTTGTCGCGAACGTCAATGTCCTTCGCCGCGGCACTCAGGAAAACAAGCGCCCCAATCTCGTCCCGGTCGTGGCCGGTGATGACCGCGTCCTGGATAAGCGGGTTGCCCGCCGCGACGAGCTTGACGCGGATCGCACCCGCGTGCACCCAGGTGCCGGTAGCGAGCTTGAAATCCTCCGCGACGCGACCGTCGAACACCAGGCCTTTTTCCGGCACCTCCGGGTCGGCGAACTTCATCGCGTCGCCGATGCGGTAATAGCCTTCCTCGTCGAACGCCGCCCGGGTGAGGTCGTCGCGCCGGTAGTAGCCCGGCGTCACGTTGGGGCCCTTGACGCGCACTTCGAGCTTGCCCGCGGCGGGCACCAGCTTCAGTTCGCAGCCCGGATTGGGCAGCCCGATCACGCCGGCGCGCTCGATCGGGTAGTGCACCGCCGCCGCCGAGGGCGCGGTCTCGGTCGAGCCCCAGGACGAAATCATCGACAGCGCGCCGCCTTTCTCCGCGAGCGCCAGTTTCTCCAGCCGCTCCCAGAGGTTCTGCGGCAGCGCGGCGCCGGCGTAGAACACCATGTCGAGGTCGCGGAAGAAATTGCGCCGCAGGTCGGCGTCGGTTTCCAGCATCGGCATGAGCAGGTCGAAGCCGCGCGGCACGTTGAAGTACAGGGTGGGCGCGATTTCGCGCAGGTTCTTCGCCGTGAGCTCGGCGAGGCCCGGCGCCGGCTTGCCGTTGTCGATGTACAGCGTGCCGCCGTTCCTGAGCATCAGGTTGAAGCAGAAATTACCGCCGAAGGTGTGGTTCCAGGGCAGCCAGTCGACGATGGTCTGCGGCTTGTCCTCGAGGAACGGCCAGACCTGCGCCAGCATCTGCTGGTTGGCGCAGAGCATCCGGTGCGTGTTGACGACGCCCTTGGGCATGCCGGTCGAGCCCGACGTGAAGAGGATCTTCGCCACCGTGTCGGGCGTCAGGCGCGAGAAAGCCACCTCCAGGTTCGAACCCGGGTTGGCTTCCAGCAGCTTGGCCACCGGCGTAGAGGTTGCGCCGACCGCGGCAAGCGCGGGCGCGAATTTCTCCGCCTCCGCTGCGAACACGAGACCCGGTTTGAGCAGCTCGAAAATGTACTTCAGCTTCGCAAAATCCTTCGACATCAGCGAATACGCGGGCGAGATCGGCGCGACGGGAATGCCGACATGCATCGCGCCCAGCGCCAGCAGCGCGTGATCCACGCTGTTGTCGGAAAGGATCGCGACCGGCTTGTCCGCAGTGAGGCCCAGGTTCAGCAGCGCCTGGCCGACGCGCCGCGCGTCCGAGAGCGCGTCGCGGTAGCTGACGCGCCGCCAGCCTTCGCCCTTGCGCTCGGCGATGAAGGTGCGATCCGGCGCCCGTTCGTACCAGTGCAGCAGCCAGTCGCCGACCGCGCGCGCATAGGGCTTGAGCGCCTGCGGCGAGCGCAGGATCGTCGCGCCATCGGCGCGCTTCTCGACAGTGACTTCGGCCGGCGCGTAGCGCAACCGGGTGTGCAGACGCATGTATCGCTTCTCCCTCCTATAATTTTATAGTCCCAGGACAGCCGCCTTTTCGCGCGGTGTTGAGGCTGCAGGAAGAATGCGCTCTGCAGGTGGCGACCGACGGCGCCCTCGACCATGCACTTCTAGCGCTTCACGCAATACGGCGATCCGGGCGTTTACGCGAGCGCGCAGGAGTTCTTCGCCGACCTGGGCGGGGTCTACCAGCAGGAGATCGCCGAGCGCGCCAAGCTGCGCCTGTGCGTGGAGGCGGCCAGAGCGCTTTGGCGGTGAACGAAATACCCTGTTACAACTTCACCGTTGTGACGAGTGTGGCCGGCCTAGAATGCCAGCATGAGCCTGCGGCCGATCATCGCCGTCAATCGCTTCGGCCTGGGCGCCGCGCCGGGCGAGCTGGCCGCTGCCGGGAGCGATGCCCGGGGCTGGCTCTCGAGCCAGGCCGGCCAGCCGGCGCTCGCCTACCCTCAGTTCGAGCGGCTCGCGCACTCGAGTGAAGCGCTGAAGGAATACCCCCGCTGGATCGCGAAGCTGGGCAAGGCGCGCGCCGAGATGCAGGGATCGGAATCGCAGCGCGGCGTCGAGGGCACGTTCCGCGAGCATTTCGGACCGATCATGCTCGAGGAATTCGGCGCGCGGCTGGCCGTGGCGACAGCGACGCCAGCGCCCTTCCACGAGCGCCTGGTGTGGTTCTGGTCGAATCATTTCACGGTCTCGGCCGAGAAGGCCCTGATCTTCGGCCTGGTCGGCTGCTTCGAGCGCGAAGCCATCCGGCCGCATGTCACCGGGACGTTTGCCGACATGCTGCTTGCTTCCTCCAGGCACCCGGCCATGATCATGTACCTGGACAACCACTTGTCGGTGCGCAAGGGCTGGCAGCCGCGACAAGTGGCGCGCAGTTCCGCCTTCCCGCCGCCGGGCGGCTTGAACGAGAACCTGGCCCGCGAGATCCTCGAGCTGCACACCCTGGGCGTGAACGGCGGCTACACGCAGGCCGATGTCACCGAATTCGCGCGCGTGCTCACCGGCTGGACCGTGCGCCCGATCAGGAACGTTCCCGCAGCGCAGGGCGCTGCCGGATTCAGGTTCGATCCGGAGCGGCATGAGCCGGGCGAGCGGCAACTGCTCGGCAAGACCTACGTGGAGGACGGCGTGGCGCAGGGTGAGGCGGTGCTGCGCGACCTCGCCGCGCATCCGGCGACGGCAAGGTTCGTCGCTACGAAGCTCGCGCGCCATTTCATCGCCGACGAGCCGCCGTCCGCGGCGGTGGTGCGCATCGAGCGCGCGTTCCGTGACTCCAACGGCCACCTGCCGACGGTCTACGGCGCGCTGCTCGATTGCCCGGAGGCCTGGGAGCGCCCGCTCGCCAAGCTGAAGTCGCCGATCGAGTACGTGGTCTCGTGCATGCGCGCGGCCCCGGCGTTGCGGGCCTCGAAGCCGCAGGGACTGTTTTTCGCTCTGCGCGGGATGGGGCAGCGGCCGTTCTTCGCCCCCTCCCCGCAGGGATGGCCTGACACGGCTGAACCCTGGTCTGGCGCGGACGCGCTCTGGAAGCGCATCGAATGGGCCGGTGTCGTCGCGGCGCGCACCGGCTCCGGGGTAGATCCTCTGCGCCTGGCCGGCGAAAGCTACGGCGCGGCGCTGGGCGAAGATACGCGGCGCGCGATCGAGCGCGCCGAAAGCCGCCAGCAAGGCCTCGCCCTGTGGCTTGCGAGCCCGGAATTCCAGCGCAGATGAGCATGACGACCCGTCGCGAAGCATTGCAGATTCTTGGCGGCATCGCCGCGCTCGGCGGGCTGCCGCGCCTGGCGTTTGCGGCGCCTTCGCAGGGCGAGCGGCGGCTCGTATTCGTGTTCCTGCGCGGTGGCATGGACGCGCTCTCGGCGGTGCCCGCCTACGGCGATCCGCAGTTTGCAGCGCGACGCGGCGCACTGGCAGTTGAATCCTTGAAGCTGGACGGGACCTTCGGCCTGAGCGCGCACCTCGGCGAAATGTACAAGCTCTATGGCGCAGGCGAACTTGCGGTGCTGCACGCGGTCGCTTCGCCGTATCGGGGGCGCTCGCACTTCGACGGCCAGAACCTGGTCGAGAACGGCACCGCGAAGCCCTTCGGCCGCGACACCGGCTGGCTGAATGCCGCGCTCGCGGCGAAGCCCAGTTCGGCCGGGCCGGCCGCCTTCGCCCTCGGGCAGAGTATTCCGCTCGTCCTGCGCGGGCCGGCGCAGGTCGGCTCCTGGTCGCCTTCGCGCATGCCCGTGCCGGAGGCGGCGCTGCTCGAGCGGCTGGGTGAGCTCTACCGCGGTGACGCGCTCCTGGCGCAATCCTTCGCGACGGCGCTCGAAGCGCAGAAGATCATGGAAGGCCGCGATGGCGTGGGCGGCGGACAGCAGCCCGTGGTGGCGCTCGCCAGGGCGGCCGGGGAAATCCTTGGCAAGCGCGACGGCCCGCGGGTGGCGAGCATCGATTTCGGCGGCTGGGACACGCACATCGGCCAGCTCGGCGAATACGGCCCGCTGACGCGCAACCTCAGGCTGCTCGACCGCTCAGTCGCCACGCTGAAGGAGTCGCTGGGGCCAGCGTGGCGGCATACGGTGGTGCTGATGGTGAGCGAGTTTGGCCGCACGGTGGCGCCGAACGGCTCCAACGGCACCGACCATGGCACCGCGGGCGCGGCGTTCGTCGCCGGCGGCGCGGTGCGCGGCGGTCGCGTGATCGCAGACTGGCCCGGCCTGGGCGAGGGGGCGCTGCACGAGGGGCGCGACCTGCGTCCGACCCTCGACATGCGTGCGCTGTTCAAGGCTGCACTCCTGTCGCAGATGGCGCTGGACGAAGCTGCGCTCGAAACGCGGGTTTTCCCGGGGAGCGCGGGCGTGCGCCCGCTCGAAGGCCTGTTTGGCTAAGCTGGTTTGCCCAGTGAGGCGATGTACCGGTTCATCCACGTGGCGGAGGACGTGACGCCGCCAAAGGTGAAGAGGTGCACGCCGACGACATTGCAATCGGCGTGCGCGGCGCAGTAATGGGCGATCGCCGAGAGCTGGTCGGACGGTTCGGTGTGCGTCACGAGGCGTACGGCATCCATGCCCTGCGTGCGGAGCGCCCGCAGTGACGCGCTGACGCCGCAACGCTGCGCATAGCGCAGCAGCGCGACCGGATTGGTCGGGCCGGCCATGCCCACGTAGACGGGGACGCTGGGAGCGCTGCGTGCGAGGCTGGCGCAGTATTCGACGATGCGCGCGGGAGCGAACGAGAACTGTGTCACCACATAGCTGCCCAGTCCCTGCGCGGCGGCAAGCGATATCTTTTCCGCGAACGAATTTTCCAGCACGGCGCGCGGAATGCGCGGGTGTCCTTCCGGGTAGCCTGGCAGGCCGATCTCGCGCAGGCCGGAGGCGGCAAGCAGGCCCTCCCTGATCAACGCCGCGCCGTCGGCGTAGGGACCGATCGCCGCCGGTTCGTCGCCGCCGAGGATCAAAGCCTTGCGCACGCCCGCCTCGCCGACCGCACGCGCGAGGAAGGTCTGGAGTTCGGCGCGATCCTTGATGCGCCGAGCGGCGATGTGCGGCACGGGTTCCAGCCCCGCTTTGCGCACGGCGACCAGGGTCGGCAGCGTGTCGAGCAGCTTGTGGCGCGGCAGGTGGTTGACGTAGACCGGCGTGCCCGCCGGCAGCAGCGCGGCGATGTCGCGCGCGTCCTGCGGGCGGTGGGTGCCCATTTCGAGCGAGCCACCGGAAACAAGTTCCGCCGCTATTGGCAGCGTGCTGCCTTGCTCCGCGATCGCTTCCATGCAACCCTTCCTCCTGCCGCGACAGTACGGCCGGGGTTGTGGGAACACAACCACAACTCGACCGGAAGAATAGGTGGGCCACCGCCCACCTTTTACAATCAAGGACATATGAATGGGAAATGACGCGAAGCACGGCCTTGCCAGGGGCCTGACCAATTACGGCGATCCGGCGTTCTCGCTGTATCTCAGGCGCTCGTTCGCCAAGAGCATGGGTTATTCGAGCGAGATGCTGGCGCGCCCCGTGGTCGGCATCGCCGATTCGCGCAGCGGCTTCAACAACTGCCACCGCCATTTCCCGGAACTGATCGAAGCAGTGAAGCGCGGCGTCATCGCCGCGGGCGGCCTGCCGGTCGATTTTCCGACGACCTCGCTGGGAGAAGTGTTCCTCAGCCCCACTTCGATGATGTTCCGCAACCTGATGTCGATCGACGTGGAGGAGATGGTCCGCGCCCAGCCGATGGACGCGGTGGTGCTGGTGGGCGGCTGCGACAAGACCGTGCCGGCGCAGTTGATGGGCGCGGCGAGCGCCGACGTGCCGGCGGTGCAGCTCCTCGCAGGGCCGATGATGCCGACCTCCTACCGCGGCGAGCGCCTGGGCGCCTGCACCGATTGCCGTCGCTTCTGGGCCATGCACCGCGCCGGAACCGTGAACGCGGCGCAGATCGAAGCCGTCGAAGGAAACCTTGCGACCACGGCGGGCACCTGCGCAGTGATGGGGACCGCATCCACCATGGCCGCGCTCGCGGAAGCACTGGGCATGGCGTTGCCGGGCAGCGCCGCGATCCCCGCGGTGCATGCTGATCGCCTGCGCGCCGGAGAAGCCAGCGGCCGGCGCGCGGTGGAACTGGTTGCGCGACCGATCCGCCCTTCGCAGATCATCACGCAGAAATCGGTGGAGAACGCGATCCGCGTGCTGCTTGCAATCGGCGGCTCGACCAACGCCATCGTGCACCTCACCGCCATCGCCGGGCGGGTCGGGGTGAAGATCGACCTGCATCGCCTCAATGAAGTGTCCGACTCGACGCCGGTGCTGGTGGACTTGAAGCCCACCGGCCAGTTCTACATGTCGGACCTTTACGCCGCGGGCGGCGTGGGCGCGGTGCTGCGCGAACTCAAGCCCCTGCTGCACCTGGATTGCATGACGGTCACCGGCGAGACGCTGGGCGAGCGGCTCAAGCACGAGGAAGGCGCCTGGGTGGATCGCGCGGTGGTGCGGCAGCTCTCCGAACCGCTGGCGAAAGAGGGCGGGCTGGTGGCGCTGTTCGGTTCGCTTGCGCCCAACGGTGCGATCCTCAAGCGCTCGGCGGCCGACACCAATCTCTTTGAGCGCGAGGCGAGGGCGGTGGTGTTCAGCTCGCTGGACGACCTCGCCGCGCGCGTGGACGATCCTGCGCTCGACATCAAGGCGGAGGATTTCATGGTGCTGCAGAACGCCGGCCCGAAGTCCGGCTACGCGATGCCCGAAGCGGGCTACCTGCCGATTCCGCAGAAGCTGGCGCGAGCGGGGCTGAAGGACATGGTGCGCATTTCGGATGCGAGGATGAGCGGCACCGCCTACGGCACCATCGTGCTGCACGTTTCGCCTGAGGCGGCCGCCGGTGGGCCGCTCGCGCTGGTGCGCAACGGCGACCGCATCAAGCTATCCGTGAAGGATCGAAGGATTGATCTGCTTGTTCCTGAAAAAGAATTATCAGAGCGAAAAAAATCCTGGCAACCGCCAGTAGCAACTCCCGCGCGCGGCTATGCCAAGCTCTACATGGATCACGTGCTGCAGGCGGAACAGGGCTGCGACTTCGACTTCCTGCGCAAAGCCTAGTTATTTCGCGTACTCGTACGTCAGCTCGTATTCGCCGTCGCTGTCGATCACCAGCAATGCGCGCGTCCAGGCGCGCCGGTCGGGCGGCAGCTTGTCGTTCAGGCTGACGATGCGCCCGGTGAGTTCGCGCGTATTGCAGGGCACCAGCGGCTCGCCGTCGTCGATGCTGTCGAGCACGTTGGAGAAACGAAATCTGGAGTTCTTTTCCTTGCCGCCGCCCTGGTCGGTGATCTCGACCCAGGCCCTTTTCCAGTCCTGCGGCAGGCCGGGGGACAGGCAGAAGAAAATGCTCTCGATCA
>SBAS01000121.1 GCA_005240145.1 Nitrosomonadales bacterium
CAGTACACTTATCCACAAACCAGACTATGACGGGAAGGCAAAAGCCCCTGGTCAAAATTCAACGCGCAGAGCTGGTCAAATTTAAACGCGCGCCGACAGCCGTCAACGTAGAGGATGGTGCGGCAGGGGCCTTTCGCCATGTTTTTCATCCCCCAAAAAAGCAAGGGCCTCCGAAGAGGCCCCGCGCCCGGCAGCGGAGCCACCGGGGTAGTAGTGCTGAATTCTAGCAAGACACGGCGGCAAAGGCCAGGGGCTTTCCTGGGATGCGCTATGCCGAACGGCGGAGCGGTATCACCTCCGCGCCGGCCTTCGATGCATCCAGATAATTCGCCCACGCCTGCATCAGCTTCCTGCGCTCGGCGAGATACTCCGAATGATGGTAGGCGGCGCGGACCTTGTTCGCTTCCTTGTGCGCCAATTGGCGCTCGATCACGTCCGCATCCCACCCCTGCTCGTTCAGGATCGTCGAGGCCGTGGCGCGAAAGCCGTGCCCGGTCGCGCGCCCGCGATAGCCCATGCGGTAGAGCGCGAAAAGGATGGTGTTCTCGCTCATGGGCTTGAGGGGATGGTGTTCGTTCGGGAAAACGTGTTCGCGCCCGCCGGCAATCTCGTGCAATTGCTTGAGCGCCGCAAGCGCCTGCGTCGAGAGCGGGACGAGGTGCTCGGCTCTGGACTTCATGCGTTCGGCTGGAATGCGCCATTCGCGTTTGTCGAAGTCAAATTCGCCCCATTTCGCCGCGCGCAGCTCGCCCGTGCGAACAAAGGTCAACACCAGTAGCTTCATCGCCAGCTTGGTAAGCGTGTTGCCGTCGTAGCTGTCGAGCTTGGCAAGGAACTCGGGCAGGTCCGCTTCCGAGAGCCGGGCGTAGTGTTGCTTCTCGCGCGTTTTGAGCGCGCCTTTCAGGTCGCGCGAAGGATCGTGCTTCGCGCGTCCGCTCGCGATGGCGTAACGAAAGACCTGGCCGGCAATGACGCGGCACTTCGCGACTACTTCGAGGGCATCGCGCCGCTCGATACCCCGCAGCACGTCGAGCAGTTCGGATGCGTCTAGTTCGGCAATGGGGCGCGGGCCGAGCGCCGGGAACAGTTCGCGCTTGAGCCGGGTCATGACCGCGCCCGCGTGCGCCTTCGACCAATTGCCGCGCTGGTTCTCGTGCCATTCCAGCCCGATCGCCTCGAAAGTGTTCTTGGCGAGCAGCCGCGCGGCCCGCTTCTCGCCCTTGCGCTCGGCTCCGGGGTCCGTGCCCTGCGCGATCAGTTCGCGGGCTTGCATGCGGCGCTTGCGCGCGGCTTGCAGCTTGATCTCGGGATAGACGCCGAGCGCGAGCAATTTTTCCTTGCCGGCGTGGCGGTACTTCAGCCGCCAGTACTTCGCGCCGCGCCGGTGCACCAGCAGATGCATGCCCTCGCCGTCGGCGAGCTTGTAGGATTGCGCCGTGGGCTTCGCATTCTTCACCGCGGTATCGGTAAGGGGCATTGGGGGTATCTCGCGAGGGACTGGGGGTATATGCCCCCAAAAGTACCCCCAAATACCCCCGGCTGTCCATGCGTACCCCTGGACGGCCCTGGACTGCTTCAAGGCCATCATCAGAGGGAAGCTAGGGTACTATGCGGACTTGCTGGGACGTTGCTGGATGCGGATCTGGTGCCGAGGAAGGGACTCGAACCCCCACAGTGTTGCCACCGCTAGGACCTGAACCTAGTGCGTCTACCAATTCCGCCACCTCGGCAAGGGGGCGGATTTTAGAGTCCCGGTTCATCCATGTCAAAGAAGAAACGCGAAAAACCCCACCGCCAGCGCGCGCCAGTTCCGGCGCCGGCGTCTGATTCGTACGCCGAAGAGATCCTCGGCGCGCTGGAGCGCGCCGGTGCGCCGCTCACGCTGGCCGAGCTGAGGGAAGGGCTGGCGATCCAGGGGCGCGAACGCAGCGTGTTCAACGAAGCGCTCGGCGCGCTGGAACGCGCCGGCCGCGTGGTGAAGAACCGCGCCGGCAGCTTCCTTGCCGCCAGGCGCATCGATGTCATCGCCGGAAGTATCGAGGGCCATCGCGACGGGCACGGCTTCCTCGTCCCTGACGACGGCAGCGCGCAGGTGTTCCTGCCGGCCCCGGAGATGCGCCAGGTCATGCACGGCGATCGCGCCTCGGTGCGCATCGCGGGCAAGGATCCGCGCGGGCGGCCGACCGGAACCATCGTTGAAGTGCTCGAGCGCAGCAACCGGCGCATCGTCGGGCGCCTGCACAAAGAGCACGGCGTGCTTTTCCTCGTGCCAGAGGACCGGCGCATCACGCTCGATATTCTGATTCCCCCGGCCGACGCCGGTCGCGCCAAGCCGGGGCAGGTGGCCACGGTCGAATTGATCGCGCAGCCCTCCAAGCATGCGCAGCCCATCGGGCGCGTCGCCGAAGTGCTCGGCAACTACACCGACCCGGGGATGGAAATCGAGATCGCGCTGCGCAAGTTCGACCTGCCGAACGAGTTTTCGAAGAAATCGCTCGCCGCCGCGCGCGCGATGCCCGAAGAGGTCCGCCCCGAAGATCTCAAGGGCCGGCGCGACCTGAGGGACCTGCCGTTCGTCACCATCGATGGCGAAACGGCGAGGGATTTCGACGACGCGGTGTACGCGGTGCGCGAGGCGGGAGGGAAAAATGCGGGCTTTCGCCTCATGGTCGCGATCGCGGACGTCAGCCATTACGTGCGCCCGGGCGACGCGCTGGACGAGGACGCGCGCGAGCGCGGCACCTCGGTCTACTTTCCGCGCCGCGTGATTCCGATGCTGCCGGAGAAGCTCTCCAACGGTCTGTGCTCGCTCAATCCCAACGTCGACCGGCTGGCGATGGTCTGCGACATGGCGATCGCGCCCGACGGCAGGGTGACGCGCTACGAGTTCTACGCGGCCGTGTTCCGGTCGAAGGCGCGGCTGACGTATACCGCCGCCTGGGAAATGCTTTCGAAGGAAAAAGCGAATCAGGACATCAAAACCCTGTACGACGTTTACAAGGTCTTGTCGCAGGAGCGGGACCGGCGCGGCGCGATCGATTTCGAAACCGTCGAAACGAAGATGGTGTTCGACGCCAACGGCAAGATCGAGCGCATCGTGCCCGAGCCGCGCAACGAAGCGCACCGGCTGATCGAGGAGTGCATGCTGGCGGCGAACGTCTGCGCCGGGAATTTCATTTCCGAGCGCAGGCATCCCGTCCTCTACCGGGTGCACGACGTGCCGGCGCCCGAGAAGGTCGCCGCGCTGCGCGATTTCCTCGCCGAGCTGGGGCTCGCGCTGCCGGGAGGGGAGAAACCCGCGCCCAAGGACTATGCGCAGATCCTGGAGAAGATCAAGTCGCGGCCCGATTTCCTGCTGTTGCAGACCATCCTGTTGCGCTCGCTCAAGCAGGCGATCTACACGCCGGAGAACCTGGGCCATTTCGGGCTCGCCTTCGACGCCTACGTGCATTTCACTTCGCCCATCCGGCGCTACCCGGACCTCCTCGTGCATCGCGCGATCAAGGCGGTGCTGGCGAACCGGAAGTACGAGGGCATCGACTGGGACGAAGTCGGCCGCCACTGCTCCGAGACCGAGCGCCGCGCCGACGACGCGAGCCGCGACGTGGAGAACTGGCTCAAGTGCTATTTCATGCAGGACCACGTCGGCGAAACCTTCGCCGGGCGCGTCACCGGCGTCACTTCCTTCGGCCTCTTTGTGATGCTGGACGGCTATTTCGTCGACGGCCTGGTGCACATTTCCGAACTCGGGCGCGATTATTTCCGCTTCGAGCCCACGCGCCACTTGCTGTTAGGTGAACGAACCGGCAAGCGCTTCCGCCTCGCCGACCGCCTCAAGGTGAAGCTGGTGCGCGTCGACCTGGAAACGCGCAAGATCGACCTCGTGCCCGCGGAGAAGGAATGAGCGGTCCCGAGCGCATCATTTTCGGCTTTCATACCGTGCTCGCGCGGCTGCGCGCAGAGCCGAAATCGGTGCTCGAAGTGTTCCTCGACGAGGCGCGCAAGGACGCGCGCGCCAAGGACTTCGCCGCGCAGGTCGAACGCGCGGGTGCGCGCCTGATGCGCGTGCCCTCGAGCCGGCTGGAGGGCATGGCCGGGGGCGGCAGGCACCAGGGCGTCGTCGCCCGCGTCGAAGCCCATTCGCAGAAGCAGACCCTGGAAGAGCTGCTGGAGAGCCTCAAGACCCCGCCGCTGCTCCTCGTCCTCGATGGCATCACCGACCCCCACAACCTCGGCGCCTGCCTGCGCGTGGCGAACGCCGCGGGCGCCAATGCCGTGATCGCGCCCAAGGACCACGCCGCGGGCATCAATGCGACCGTGTCGAAGGTCGCGAGTGGCGCGGCCGAGATCACGCCCTACTTCATGGTCACCAATCTGGCCCGTACCCTGGCCGACCTGAAAGACCGCAACATCTGGATTGTTGGTTCTGATTCTTCAGCTCCCGAGAGTTTATTTGCCGTGAAAGACCTCCCCAATTCCATCGCCTGGGTCATGGGCGCGGAAGGGGTGGGCATGCGTCGTCTGACCCGCGAAAGCTGCGATCTGCTGGTCCGGATACCCATGGGCGGGGCGGTCGAGAGCCTGAACGCCTCGGTGGCGGCGGGGATCTGCCTCTTCGAGTCGGTCCGTCGGAGATTGTCCAAGCCCTAGATTTTGCTGTAGAATTCGCGCCCTTCCTTGCTATACCACCCGCATGAGTGGATAGCACACCCATAAGGAGAATCGCAGCATGCGGCATTACGAAATCTGTTTCATCGTCCATCCGGACCAGAGCGAGCAGGTGCCCGCCATGGTCGAGCGCTACAAGGGCATCGTTGCCGCGCGCAACGGCAAGGTGCATCGCCTCGAAGACTGGGGCCGCCGCCAGCTCGCCTATCCGCTCGCCAAGGTGCACAAGGCGCACTACGTGCTCATGAACATTGAGTGCGACAACGAGACCATCACGGAATTCGAGCACTCGTTCCGCTTCAACGACGCCATCCTGCGCCACCTCACGGTGAAGATGACCAAGGCGATCGTCGATCCCTCGCCGATGATGAAAGAGGAGAAATCGCGCTCGATGATGGAACGCGGTGGCGAGGCGCGGCCTGCTGACGTTCCGGCAGCGGCCGCGGTACCTGCCGCCGCTCCGGCGGCGCCAGCCGCGGCTTGAGCGCCGCGGCAAACCGCGTAGAGATATCGGGCGTGGTCACCGAATTGCAGTCGCTGCGCTATACGCCCGCCGGGATACCGGTGGTCGAATTCCGCCTTGCGCACGCCTCCGAGCGCGCCGAAGCGGGCGCGACGCGTAAGGTGAACGCCGAGATCGACGCGGTCGCCTTCGAAGCCCAGGCGCGGCTGCTCGCGGGCGGCAAGCTGGGCCGGCTCCTGAAAGCCGAAGGATTTTTGTGCGCAAAGAACCGGCGCTCGAAGAAGCCGGTGTTGCACGTGACGAACATAGAATTCATGGAAGGGAATTGAGATGCCTCCACCGAAGCGCGGTAAAGGGAAGTTCAAGGGCAAGGGCAAGGACAAAAAGGACCGGGGACAGCGGGCCCTCTTCCGGCGCCGCAAGTTCTGCCGCTTCACCGCCGAGAAGATCGAATGGGTAGATTACAAGGCCATCGACATCCTCAAGGACTTCATCAACGAGAACGGCCGCATCATTCCGGCGCGCATCACCGGCACCTCGGCCGGCTACCAGCGCCAGCTCTCGACGGCTATCAAGCGCGCGCGTTTCCTTGCGCTGATGCCGTTCACCGACCTGCACTGAGAGGACAGCCATGCAAGTCATCCTGATGGAAAAGCTGGCCAACCTCGGCAACCTCGGCGACGTCGTCAAGGTGAAGGACGGCTATGCGCGCAACTACCTGATCCCGCAGGGCAAGGCCAAGCGCGCGACCGAAGAGAACCTGAAGTCCTTCGAGGCGCGCCGCGCCGAGCTGGAAAAGGCGCAGGCCGCGGCCCTGGTGCAGGCGCAGGAGCGCGGCGCCAAGCTGGACGGCCTCGCGCTCAAGATGCCGATGAAGGCGGGCGTGGACGGCAAGCTCTTCGGCTCGGTAACGAACCACGACATCGTCGATGCGCTCAAGGCGCAGGGCCACGAGGTCGAGCGCGCGCAGATCCGCATGCCGGATGGTTCGCTCAAGGCGGTCGGGGAATACCCGCTGCAGATCGCGCTGCACACCGACGTCGTCGTCACGATTACGGTCGCGGTGACCGGCGAGGCCTAGAAAGTATCGGTAGCTGTGTGAATAAGTGGGGTTTTTTGTAAGGGCCGCATGCGCGGCCCTTTTTTCTTTCTATGCACCGCTTCTGCACAGTTTTGTGCACAGAACCGGATGACTTATCCACAGGGCTACAATGCAACGAGTTACCATCTGAGAACAAATGGCCCGTCCTGAATCCAGTCCGCCGCCGCAATCGATACGTGAGCTGAACGATCCGAAGCTCCTCGCGCTGAAGGTACCGCCGCATTCCATCGAAGCCGAGCAATCCCTGCTCGGCGCCCTGCTGCTCGACAACGGTGCCTTCGACAGGATCGCTGACCTGCTGGCGGTGGAGGATTTCTACCGCGACGATCATCGGCGCATCTACCGGCATATCGTCAAGCTGATCGATCGCACCCAGCCCGCAGATGTGGTCACGGTGGCGGATTCGATCGAGACGAGCGAGGACAAGGATCGCACCGGCGGGCCCGCGTACCTGGTGTCGCTCGCGCAGAGCACGCCCAGTGCGCTGCACATCCGGCGCTATGCGGAACTGGTGCGCGAACGCTCGGTGCAGCGCCGTCTCGCACAGGTCGCCACCGAGATTGCCGAGTCCGCGCTGACACCCACCGGGAAGGAAGTCGGTCAGCTGCTGGACGAGGCTGAAGCGCGCATCATGGAGGTGGGGGAGAAGGGCTCGCGCGGGACGCAGGGCTTCGAACAGATTCAACCCGTGCTCGCGCGCGTCGTCGAGCGCATCGATTTTCTTTACCGGCAGGAGAACAAGTCCGATGTCACCGGGCTGTCCACCGGTTTCTACGACCTGGACAAGCTGACGGCCGGCCTGCAGGAAGGCGAGCTGGTCATCGTCGCCGGGCGGCCGTCGATGGGGAAAACAGCGTTTGCCCTCAATATCGCCGAAAACGTCGCGGTCGGTCACGGCATTCCGGTGGCGATCTTCAGCATGGAAATGGCTGCTTCGCAGCTGGCGTCGCGACTCCTCGGTTCCATCGCGCGCGTAGACCAGACGAAAATGCGCACCGGGAACCTGGGCGACGAAGAGTGGAGCCACCTGTCCACCGCGATGGCGAAATTGCATGAAGCGCCGATTTTCATCGACGAGACGGGAGGGCTCAATGCACTCGAGCTGCGCACCCGCGCGCGACGCATCCATCGCCAGTGCGGCAAGCTCGGCTTGATCGTGGTCGATTACATCCAGTTGATGTCGGCAACCAGCGAAGGCGAAAACCGAGCCACCGAGGTTTCGGAAATCACGCGCTCGCTGAAATCTCTGGCGAAGGAGCTCAAGGCGCCGGTGGTCGCCCTGTCGCAGCTGAACCGGGCGCTCGAGAGCCGTACCGAGAAGCGGCCCATGATGTCGGATCTGCGTGAGTCAGGCGCCATCGAACAGGATGCCGACGTGATCCTGTTCGTCTATCGGGACGAGGTCTATTCGCCGGAAAAGCCCGAAGCCAAGGGTCGCGCCGAGATCATCATCGGCAAGCAGCGCAATGGCCCGATCGGCAAGGTGGACCTGACTTTCCTCGGCCAGTTCACGCGCTTCGAGAACCTCGCGCGAGGCGATGGCTTCGTCTGATCGCTTTCCAGGAAGGAGGGCAGGGTAATGGCCGAACCACTGATTCCGCAGAAGGGCCCCTACGCGGTGGAACTCGCGCCCGGAGACTACTGGTGGTGCGCCTGCGGCCAGTCCAGGAGCCAGCCGTTCTGCGACGGCTCGCACAAGGGCACCGAGTTCACGCCGGTGAAATTCACCAATGCCGAAGCGCAGAAGGTCTGGCTGTGCGGCTGCAAGCGCAGTGGGGGGAAGCCCTTCTGCGATGGTTCACACAAAAAACTTACCTAGTTACTTCTTCGTCGCCGTCCAGCGCCCGTCGGCGCCGCCTTCGGTGCGAAACGTGCCTTCCATCGTCTTGCTGCTGCTGACGCGTCCGGTGTATTCGCGCCGCGCGCCGTTGTTGTCGACGTAGGCAAAGCTGATGGCCGCGCCGCGCAGGCGCGGCTCGCGCAGCCCGCCCTGGGTCTGCCCGAGGGCGACCGTGCCTTCGATCTTCTGGAAGCGCTGTTCGAACGAGATTTCCGCCTTGTCGGTGCCGCTGTCGAGGTTCCAGCCGCCGTTCACGTTCGCCGGCACGATCCAGAAATAGGCGCGACGCCCGTCCATGCTGGAAATTTCGTCGGCTTCCCAGTCTTCCATGGTGAACGAGTGCGACGTCACGCGCGTGCCGGGGCGCATCGCCAGGATGGTCGGCCGCAGCTTCATGTTCAGCGCCGGCAGCAGGTACATGGTGACGACGGTGGCCTGGCTGAAGTCGGTGGCGAAGATGTCGCCCCTCACGATGCGCGCCCTCGCGGCGACGCCCGCCTTTTCGACGTTGCCCTGCGCGTGCTTCGCCATTTCCGCTTCGTACTCGATGCCCACCGCGCGGGCGCCGAATTTCTTCGCCGCCGCAATCGCGATCTTGCCGTCGCCGGCGCCCAGGTCGTAGACCAGGTCGTCCTTCGTCACCTGCGCCATGCGCAGCATGCGGTCGACCACTTCGTCGGGCGTCGGCACCCAGATCACGTCCTTGCCGGCCTGGCCGACCTGCGGTTCGTAGGGCTTTTGCGCGGCGGCCGGGAACGCGAGAGAAAGTGCCGCGAGAAACACCAGGAAAATGCGAACCATAGGTATGACTCCCGTCAAAAAAAGGCGGCAAAGATTAGCAGAATTCAGAGCGTTTCGGCGGCGTGGTCCGCCAGGCGAGACCGTTCGCCGCGCGCGAGCGTGACGTGCCCGGCGTGCGCCCAGCCCTTCATGCGGTCGACGACGAAGGACAGGCCCGAGCTGCCCTCGGTCAGGTAGGGCGTGTCGATCTGCGCGATGTTGCCGAGGCACACTACCTTGGTGCCGGGCCCGGCGCGGGTGATCAGCGTCTTCATCTGCTTTGGCGTCAGGTTCTGCGCCTCGTCGATGATCAGCCACTTGTTGAGGAAGGTGCGGCCGCGCATGAAGTTGAGCGACTTCACCTTGATGCGCGAGCGCACCAGGTCGCGCGTCGCCGCGCGCCCCCAGTCGCCGCCCGAGCCGTCCGAGACGTTGAGCACATCGAGGTTGTCCTCCAGCGCGCCCATCCAGGGCTGCATCTTTTCCTCCTCGGTGCCGGGCAGGAAGCCGATGTCCTCGCCGATCGGCACGGTGACGCGGGTCATGATGATTTCCGAGTAGCGCTTCTCGTCCAGCACCTGGGTGAGGCCCGCGGCCAGCGTGAGCAGCGTCTTGCCGGTGCCGGCCTGGCCGAGCAGGGTGACGAAATCGATGTCCGGGTTCATGAGCAGGTTGAGCGCGAAATTCTGCTCGCGGTTGCGCGCGGTAATGCCCCAGACCGAATTCTTGGCATGGGAATACTCCCGCAGCGTCGCGAGCACGGCGCTGCGGCCGGCGATTTCCTTCACCAGCGCGTGCAGCGGCCGCTCGCCCGATTCGTCGTAGACGAAGCCGTTCAGGTGCAGTTGCGGCACCAGCGGCCCGCGCACGCGGTAGTAGGTGTGGCCGTCCTTCTTCCAGGACTCCATGTCGCGGCCGTGCGTGTCCCAGAAGGTCGGCGCGAGCTTGTTGACGCCGGTGTAGAGGAGGTCGGTGTCGTCGAGCACCTTGTCGTTGTAGTAGTCCTCGGTGGCCAGGCCGAGCGCGCGTGCCTTGATGCGCATGTTGATGTCTTTCGACACCAGGATCACGCCGCGCGCGGGCGTCTTCTTCTGCAGGTGGCGCACTACAGCGAGGATCTGATTGTCGGTCTTGCCGGCCGGCAGCGTCGCGGGCAGGTCGCCGTTGATCGCCTCGGTCTGCAGGAACAGGCGCCCGCCGGCCGAGGGGCCGCCCGTGCCGGAAGAGCGCGGCGCGCGGATCGGCAGGCCTTTGGCGATATCGGCGCCCTTGGCCGAGACGATCTCGTCGAGGAAGCGGCTCGCCTGCCGGGCGTTGCGCGCCACATCCGAGATGCCCTTCTTGTTGCTGTCGAGTTCCTCGAGTGTGCCCATCGGCAGGTACAGGTCGTGTTCCTCGAAGCGGAACAGGCTCGCCGGGTCGTGCATCAGCACGTTGGTGTCGAGCACGAACAGCTTCGTGACCTTGGGTTTGCGCGGACTGCGGGTTTGCTTCGACATCGCGTCGGGGGTGGAGGACTCAGCGGCTACTTCTGCCTGCTCGACACCATAGGGCTTTAACAAAGTTCAATACCTCCTCAACGTGGCCGGGAACCTTGACTCCGCGCCATTCGCGCGCGATGGCGCCTTCGCCGTCGAGGACGAAGGTGCTGCGCTCGATGCCGCGGACCTTTTTGCCGTACATGTTTTTCATCTTCATCACGCCGAATTGCGTGCACAATTCCTCGTCGGTGTCCGAAAGGAGCGCGAAGGGGAACTTCATCTTCGCCTTGAAGCCCTGGTGCGACTTGACTGAGTCGCGCGACACGCCGACCACTTCCGCGCCGGCCTTGCGGAATGCCGCGTAGCGATCGCGGAAATCGCTGCCCTCGACCGTGCAGCCGGGAGTGTTGTCCTTGGGGTAGAAGTAGACGACGAGCTTTTTGCCGCGCTGTTCCGAGAGCCGGAACGTGCCGCCACCCGTCGAAGGAAGGCTGAAATCCTTGACAGCTTTACTTAGCAATCCGTCTCAGCTATGCGATGCAACGCTTTCATTGAACACGTTTTTCATTGCATCTGCAAGCGCGTAGCCGGAGGCGTCTAGGAGGCTGATTTCAGGGAGTTTTTTGCCTTCTCGCGCGCTTCGGCGAGAACGTGCGGAGGAATCATGCGCAGTGCCAGGTGAATCCCCAGGGGCACGAGTACCAGGTCGTCCAGATAGCCGATGACGGGGATGAAGTCGGGTATCAGGTCGATCGGGCTGAAGGCGTAGGCAACCACTGCTCCCGTCAGCAGCTTGGCGCGCCACGGCATGTCCGGGTGCTTGCGGCAGTACCAGAGCGTGAGCAACTGCTCCCTCAGCGCCTGGGCCCAGCGCTTCAGCCTTGCGATCATATGCCCTCGACGGGCGTGAACACTTCGTGCGCGCCGGCCACGCCACGCAGGTCGTAGCGGCCTAGCGAACGCATCGGCCGGCCAAGCTGCGCGGCGAACTCGGCCGACAGCAGCAGCGGCACGCCGGCTTCCTTGGTCAGTGCCTGGATGCGCGCGGTCATGTTGACCGCCGGGCCGACCACGTTGAACGCAAGCCGGCTGGGCGAACCGACATTGGCATGCGTGACCGTGCCCAGGTGCAGGCCGAGGCCGAATTCGATCCCCGGCAGCCCCGCCATGCGCCGGCGGCGGTTCGCCAAGGCGCTCGCGGCGAAGGCGTCGGTCGCCGCATCCAGCGCCGCCTCGCACAGCGCGGCCTTGTCCTCCGGCCGCAGAATCTCGAACACGATCAGCACCGCGTCGCCGATGAACTGCAGGATCTCGCCGCCTCGATGCGATCGCCGTCGCCGCGCTTCACCTGCCCCTCGAGGATGCGCGCGCCGATGCGCGGGCCGACGAAGGTGTCGAGCAGCCCGAGCGTCATGCGCCGCGCCTGGATCGTCTCGACCATGGGCGCGAGCACGTTGGCGAGCGCTCCGAAGCGGTCGAGGTCGTCGTCCGTGAAGCCGCCCGGTGCGGCGCTCGCCAGCGTCATGAAGTTCGCCTCGCCGGTGCTGAACCAGAGCGGCAGCGCAAAGTAGTCGGTCAGCCCAGCCGCGCGCAGCTCGTGCATGAGCGCCGGATCGCGCTTCTCGTCGAGCTTGTCCAGGCGCCGGCGATAGGGGCGCCGCTGGTCGTAGACGAACTGCACCGGACTGCCCACGTAGGCGTCGCTGTTTTGGGTGCCGTGGCGGCCGGTGAACTGGACCGCGCTCTTGCCGCGCGACCAGTAGCAGCCCCAGGCGAGCAGTTGTGGATGTATGGTGCGCACCGTGAATCCCAGGCGTGCGACCCCCGCGCTGGCGGCCTCGAGCCGCGCGGCGAGCGCATCCAGCAGCGCGAGAGGGTCGGTGATGTGCCGGCCTTCGATCATCAGCCAGGCGGCGACTGGCGCGAGCGACCAGCCCTCGTCGGGACCAAGCAGGCCGCGGCGGCTCAGCTCCCGGCGCGTCAGGCCGGACTCCGCGCCAGGAAGCCGCGCAGGTCGCGCAGCACTTCCACCGGTTTTTCCTCCGGCAGGAAATGGCCGCAATCGTAGGCGCGGCCGCGCACGTCGCGCGCCATCGCGCGCCAGTCGGCGAGGCAGTCGAACATCGTGCCGACGGGCGAATGCTTCGCCCACAAGGCGAGAACCGGCATGCGCAGTTTCTTTTTGATGTTTTTCCTGTCATGCGCCAGATCGATGCTCGCCGCGGCCCGGTAGTCTTCGCAACTACCGTGAATCCCGCGCGCGTCGAAGCAGCGCAGATATTCGCGTTGCGCCGCCTTCGGAAAGTGCTTGAGCCCGCCCGGGCTGCGGCCGATCCGCCCCAGCAGGTAGTCCCTGCGCATGGCGCCGATCATGCGCTCGGGCATCGGCGCGTGCTGGATCAGGAAGAACCAGTGGTAGAAGGCGCGTGCCAGAGCCATGTCCGTGTTCTGGAACACGCGCAGCGTGGGCGATATGTCCAGCACCGCGAGCGAGCTCACCCGGCTGCCATGGTCGCGCGCGAGGCGGTGCGCGACGCGCCCGCCGCGGTCGTGGCCGACGAGGTGAAAACGCCGATGGCCGAGCGCGCTCATGACCTCGGCCATGTCCTGCGCCATGGCGCGCTTGGAGTAATTGGCATGGTCGGGCAGGCCCTTCGGCTTGGAAGAATCGCCGTAGCCGCGCAGGTCCGCGCAGACGACGGTGTAGTCGCGCGCCAGGGCCGGCGCGACCTTATGCCACATGACGTGCGTCTCGGGGTAGCCGTGCAGCAGCAGCACGGCCGGGCCGCCGCCTGCCGTGACCAGGTTGATGGCGGCCCCGGAAGTCCTGATTTTTTTCTGCTTGAATCCTGCAAACATACTCATCCTCGTTCCTTCGCCGGTGAGACCACATGGTTGCCCGGCATAACCTGCACCGGATGGCGCACGCCGGCTTGCGCCAGCGCCAGGCGCATTCTGCGCGCTTGCGCGCGTGTCTCCTCCGGCAGCCAGGCGCGCTCGTGTCCCCAGAGGCTGGGCCCGTCCTTCATCTCGACGGCTTGCCACTTCTCCATGTCGACCCAGCGGCCGCCCCAGCCGTATTCGATGAGGAAATCGGACGGCGAGCGGGCGTAGAACGAGGTCACCAGGTCGTTGGTATGGCGCCCCAGCGTGGTTGCGATGCGGCCCTCTTCCCCCAGCGCGAGGTCGTAACCCTGGCCGACGTCGTCGAAGCTGCCCAGTTCCAGCATCAGGTGATGCATGCCGTTGCGCCCTGTGCCGAGGATGGCGAAGCTGTGATGGCGCGGATTGACATGGAAAAAATAGGCCGTGAAGGGCTGCAGGATGTAGTCGCTCGGACGGAAGCCGAGCACGTCGCGGTAGAACGCGATCATCGGGTCCGGATTCTCTGCCGTGAGCACGACATGGCCCATGCCGAGCGGCCCGGTGAGAAAGCCCGAGATCGTGCGGCCGGGCTTGAACGGCTCGCTTGCCACGGCCGCGCCATGGAAAGCCTCGAGCTGGTTGCCGATGGGATCGCTGAACTGGATCAATTCCTTCGCGCCGCGCTCGTCCGCCAGGGACCGGGGCGGGCGCCGCACGGCGACGCCATGGCTCTCCAGGCGCGCGGCAAGACTGTCCAGGCCGGCGCCATCGGCGACCTCCCAGCCGAAGAACGCAGCCCCGCCGGTGTCCTTTTCCGTGACGATCAGACGCTGCTTGCGGTCATCCATCCTGAACGAAGCGCGCGACCGGCCGCGGTCGGCGAGCTGCAGCCCGAGGAAACCGGCGCCATAGGCCGCCCAGTCCTCGACGCTTTTCGCGTGTACGCCCACATAGCCGAGCGCGCGGATTTCCGTCATGGCCTCAGGAGCGCACCAGGAGGACCACGCCGACGATGATGATGCCGATGCCGGCCATGCGCATCGGCGTCACCGCTTCGCCGAGCAGCCACCAGGCGAGCGCCGCGTTGAGCGCGAAACCGAGCGACACCATCGGGTAGGCGATGCTGACGGGCGTCTTCGCCAGCGCCAGGATCCAGGCCACCAGGCCCACGACGTAGCAGGCGATGCCGGCGAGGATGCGCGGCTCAAGCGCGAGGCCGAGTCCGACCGGCGTCGCGTTGGTTCCCGCTTTGAGAAAAATCTGTGCAATCGTGCCCAGCACGACGGCAAGCAGAATATAGGCAAGGCTCAAAGCACTCATGAGAACAGCAGCGCCGCTGCGACGCGGCGCTCCTCGGCCATCAGGATGTTGTAGGTGCGGCAGGCCGCCTGCAGGTCCATCACTTCGACGCCGATGCGCTTTGCTGCCAATTCGCGGGTCAGGCGTGGATGCGGAAAGCGCTGCCGGCTTCCGGTGCCGAGCAGCAGGATTTCCAGGTTCAAGTCGAGCAGCACATGAAAATCCTCTTCCTTCAGAACATCGAACGACGCGACGCTCCAAGTCAGCAATCGTTCGGGCAGCACGATGAGGTTCGCCTCGTGGCGCTGGTCGTTGACCATCACATAACGGTCGCCGTAGGCGGTGAAGGTGTTGAGCGCGGTGGGCGCAGAGGCGTGGAGCTTCACTGCTAGAATTCTACAATGCACGAATTTTCAAGGATAAAAAGACTTCCGCCCTACGTTTTCAACATCACCAACGAGTTGAAGATGGCGGCGCGCCGCCGCGGCGAGGACATCATCGACCTGTCCATGGGCAACCCGGACGGGCCGACGCCGCAGCACATCGTGGACAAGCTGGTTGCCGCATCGCAGCGCCCGGACACGCACGGCTATTCGGTTTCCAGGGGCATCCCGCGCCTGCGGCGCGCGATCTGCGACTGGTACAAGCGCCGCTACGCGGTGGACCTGGACATGGAATCCGAGGCGATCGTCACCATCGGCTCCAAGGAAGGCCTCGCGCACCTGATGCTGGCGACGCTCGAGCGCGGCGACACGGTGCTCGTGCCCAATCCGTCCTATCCGATCCACATCTATGGCGCGATCATCGCCGGGGCCGACATCCGCTCGGTGCGCATGACGCCGGGCGTGGATTTCTTCGCCGAGCTGGAGCGTGCCATCGGCGAGGCGACGCCGAAGCCGAAGATGCTGATCATGGGCTTTCCGTCCAACCCGACGGCGCAATGTGTTGATTTGCCTTTCTTTGAAAAAATAATTTCATTGGCAAAGCAAAATAATATTCTGGTGGTGCATGACCTGGCGTATGCCGACATCGCGTTCGACGGCTACAAGGCGCCTTCGATCATGCAGGTACCCGGCGCGCGCGACGTGGCGGTGGAGTTCTTCACCATGTCGAAGAGCTACAACATGGCCGGCTGGCGCATCGGCTTCATGGTTGGCAACAAGGAGCTGGTGCACGCGCTGGCGCGCATCAAGAGCTACCACGACTACGGCAGCTTCACGCCGGTGCAGGTCGCCTCCATCGTGGCGCTGGACGGGCCGCAGGAATGCGTCGAAGAGATCAGGAAGAACTACGAGAAGCGCCGGGATGTCATGGTGAAGGGGCTGCATGACATCGGCTGGATGGTGGAGAACCCGAAGGCCTCGATGTACATCTGGGCGAAGATCCCCGAGACCTACGAGAAGATGGGAAGCATCGAATTCACCAAGCGCCTGCTGGACGAGGCGAAGATCGCGGTCTCGCCGGGCGTGGGCTTCGGCGAGTACGGCGACGGCCACGTGCGCATCGCGCTGATCGAAAACGAGCATCGCCTGCGCCAGGCGCTGCGCGGCATCCGCGAGATGTTCAGGAAAGACGGATTGCTGAAAGGAGCGGCATGAGACGCCGCTTTAAGGCGGGCGCCGCGTGATCACTGTGCGTCCCGCCACGCTGGAGGCCAACGGCATCCGGCTCGAGCCCCTGTCGAGCGAGCACCACGACGGGCTCGAGGCGGCCGCGGCCGACGGCAAGCTCTGGGAGCTCTGGTACACCTCGGTGCCTGCGCCCGGAGAGACGCGCGCCTACCTGGAGACTGCGTTCAAGGGGCAGAAGAACGGCGACATGCTGCCCTGGGCGGTGCGCGACCTGAAAAGCGGCCAGATCGTCGGCAGTACGCGCTACCATGACATCATCGCCGCTGCCGACCGCGTCGAGATCGGCTGGACCTGGTACGCAAAGCGCTGCCAACGCTCGCACGTCAACACGACCTGCAAGCTTCTCCTGCTGTCCTATGGATTCGAACAATTGAACTGCAAGGTCATCGGCCTGCGCACCGACAATTTCAACTTCACCTCGCAGCGCGCGATCGAGGCGCTCGGCGCGAAGAAGGACGGCGTGCTGCGCAACCACTGGCCGCGGCGCGACGGCAGCATCCGCGACACCGTCATGTACAGCATCCTCGTGTCCGAGTGGCCGGACGTGAAGCACCATCTCGAGCGCCGCCTGAAGAAACATGAAACCAATTGATGTAGGTCTCCTCGGCATAGGTACGGTAGGTAGCGGTACCTGGGACGTGCTCCGACGCAACGCCAGCGAGATCGAGCGCCGCGCGGGGCGGGGGATACGCATTTCAATGGTTGCCGACAAGGACACGAAGAAGGCCTTGGGCATCGTTAAGAAGCAGGCACGCGTCGTTGCGGATGGATTTGCCCTTGTAAGAGACAAAAACATTGACATCGTCGTCGAGCTCGTCGGCGGCTATACCGTCGCCAAGGACCTGGTGCTGGAGGCGATCAGGAACGGCAAGCACGTCGTCACCGCCAACAAGGCGCTGCTCGCCACCCACGGCAACGAGATCTTCAAGGCGGCGCAGAAAAAGGGCGTGATGGTGGCGTTCGAAGCCTCGGTCGCGGGCGGCATCCCGATCATCAAGGCGCTGCGCGAAGGCCTGGCGGCGAACCGCATAGAGTGGATCGCCGGCATCATCAACGGCACTTCGAATTTCATCCTGAGCGAAATGCGCGACAAGGGCGCCTCCTTTGGCGATGCGCTGCGCAACGCGCAGCGCCACGGTTACGCCGAGGCCGATCCGACGTTCGACATCGAGGGCGTGGACGCGGCGCACAAGCTGACGATCCTCTCGGCGCTGGCGTTCGGCATCCCGATGCAGTTCCCCAAGGCCTACACCGAGGGCGTCTCGCAGCTCACGCAGGACGATATCCGCTATGCCGAGCAGCTGGGCTACCGGATCAAGCTGCTGGGCATCACCAAGAGAACCGCAAAAGGCATCGAGCTGCGGGTGCATCCGACGCTGATCCCGACCAAGCGCCTGATCGCCAACGTCGAAGGCGTGATGAACGCCATCCTCGTCAAGGGAGACGCGGTCGGCCCGACCATGTACTACGGCGCCGGCGCCGGCAGCCAGCCCACCGCCAGCGCGGTGGTGGCGGACCTGGTGGACATCACGCGCCTCATCACCTCGGACCCGGAACACCGCGTGCCGCACCTCGCGTTCCAGCCCGACCGCCTCGCCAGGGACCCGATCCTGCCCATCGGCGAGGTCGAGACTTCCTATTACCTGCGCATGCTCGTCAAGGACCAGCCCGGCGTGCTCGCCGATGTCACCCGCATCCTGGCCGACTCCAGGATTTCGATCGGGGCGATGGTGCAGAAGGAGCCCGCCGCGGGCCAGAGCCGCGTCGACATCGTCATGCTCACGCACAAGGCGATCGAGAAGAACGTCAACGCCGCGATGGCGCAAATCGAAAAGCTCACGACCGTGCTCGGCAAGGTCACGCGCATACGCCTCGAAGAGCTGCTGTAGTGCGCTACGTCTCGACCCGGGGCGGCGCGCCAGTGAAGCGCTTCTCGGAGATCCTGCTCGAAGGCCTCGCTCCGGACGGGGGGCTCTATGTTCCCGAGTCTTTTCCCAAGGTGGATCTGGCAAGGTTCAGGGGGAAGAGCTACCCGGCGCTTGCGCACGCGATCCTGTCGCAATTCATGGACGACATCCCCGGCCTCGAAGCGCTGGTAGGCAGGACTTACACGAAGGAAATCTTCGGCAGCGACGATGTCACGCCGCTGAAAACGCTCGAGCCCGGCCTGCACCTGCTCGGCCTGTCGAACGGCCCGACGCTGGCGTTCAAGGATATTGCGCTTCAGCTGCTTGGGAATTTATTTGAAAAGGCATTGGAACAAAAGAATCAAACCTTGAACATTCTCGGCGCCACCTCCGGCGACACCGGCTCGGCGGCCGAATACGCGCTGCGCGGCAAGCGCAATGTCAACGTCTTCATGCTCTCGCCGCGCGGCCGCATGAGCGCCTTCCAGAGCGCGCAGATGTACAGCCTGCAGGATGCGAACATCCACAACCTCGCGGTCGAGGGCGTGTTCGACGACTGCCAGGACATGGTGAAGCAAGTGAACGCCGATGCCGCCTTCAAGGAGAAGTACCGGATCGGCGCCGTGAACTCGATCAACTGGGCGCGGGTCGCGGCGCAGGTGGTTTACTACTTCAAGGGATATTTTGAGGCGACGAGGGCAAACAGTCAGGAAGTGTCTTTCGCGGTCCCCTCCGGCAACTTCGGCAACATCTACGCTGGCTTCGTCGCGCGCGCGATGGGGCTGCCGGTGCACAAGCTAATCCTTGCCACCAACGAAAACGACGTGCTGGACGAATTCTTCCGCAGCGGCAGGTACCGGCCGAGGAAGGCGGCGGTGGCGACTTCGAGCCCGTCGATGGACATCTCCCGGGCGTCGAATTTCGAAAGATACGTTTACGACCTGCTGGAAGAGGACGGCGCCAAGGTCAATAAAATCTTCGCCTCGGGCGAGGAAGCCGACCTGTCGCTGATTCCGCGCGCGGGATTCGTCTCGGGCCGCAGCACCCATGCCGAGCGCATTGCCACCATCAAGAGCGTTCACGCCAGGTACGGCGTCGTCATCGACCCGCACACCGCCGACGGCGTGAAGGTCGGCCTCGAGCACCGGGAGCAGGGCGTGCCGCTCGTGTGCATGGAGACCGCGCTGCCGGCGAAGTTCGCCGATACCATTCGCGAGGCTCTCGGCACCGCGCCCGCGCGTCGGGCGGGTTTCGAACGACTGGAGGAACTGCCGCAGCGCTTTAAGGTCCTCAAGCCGGAAGCCGAAGTGGTGAAACGTTACATCGAGGCGCACGCCAGGTGAGCATCAAGGCCATCGGAGTACTGACAGCGGGCGGCGACGCACCGGGCATGAATGCCGCAGTGCGCGCCGTCGTGCGCACCGCGCTCGCCCTCGGCCTGCGCGCGCACGGCATCCGGCGCGCCTACGCAGGCCTGGTGGAGGGAGATATCTGCGAGCTGGGCGCGCGCGACGTCGGCGGCATCATCCAGCGCGGCGGCACCTTTCTGAGGACCGCACGATTCAAGGATTTCGCCAAGCCCGAGGTGCAGCAGACGGCCCTGCGCCAGCTGAAAACCAGCGGCATCGACGCGCTGGTGGCGATCGGTGGCGACGGCACCATGCGCGGCGCACTCGCCCTTCACCGGCTCGGCTTTCGGGTCATGGGCGTCCCGGCCTCGATCGACAACGACGTCTGCGGCACCGACATCTCGATCGGCGTCGATACGGCCCTGAACACCATCCTCGAGGCGATCGACAGGCTGCGCGACACGGCCAGCTCGCACCAGCGCGCCTTCATCGTCGAGACCATGGGCCGCAAGTGCGGCCACCTCGCGCTCATGTCCGGCATCATCAGCGGCGCGGAGATGACGCTGATCCCGGAGCAGGATGTGCCGCCGGAGGAGGTCGCCGCCGCGGTACGCGAGGCCTACGCGCGCGGCAAGACCCACGCCATCGTGGTGGTATCGGAGGGCGCGAAATATCCCGCCATCGCGCTCAAGGAGAGGCTGAACGAGATGAGGCTGGACGTGGACCTTCGCGTCACCGTCCTCGGGCACGTGCAGCGCGGCGGTGCGCCCAGCGCCTGGGACCGCCTGATCGCGGCTCGCCTGGGCGTCAACGCAGTGGAGCGCCTGGCGAAGGGCGAAAGCGGCGCGATGGTCGCCCTGCAGGCCCGCGAGGTGCTGAGCGTGCCGTTGGAGGAGGCCGGCACGCGCCAGCGCCAGCCCGACATGGAGTACTACCGCATGGCGCGCATGCTGGCGAAATAAATCAGGGACAGTCCACGTTTTCCAAAAGAAAACGTGGACTGTCCCTGATTTCTACCGATTTCTAGATGCCGTAGGCCCTGCGCAGCAGCGTGAGGGGGTGGGCTGTCGGCGCAGGTTTTTTTTCTTGTTTGATACCTTGAGAAATATGTCTCGCCGCAATTGGGCAGTCTGAACTGATCCAATCGGGCTCGGCCGCGGCGAGGGCGCGGAACACCGGCTTGCCGATCTTCATCGAGTTGTCGAAGTATTCCTTTTTCACGCCCCAGGTGCCGTCGTGGCCGGCGCAGCGCTCCACGGTCGTCACTTCCGTGCCGGGAATCATCTGCAGCATCTCGCGCGTTTTCTGGCCGACGTTCTGCACGCGTGAATGGCAGGGGATGTGGTACGAGACCTTGCCCAGCTTCGCCGTGAAGTCTTTCTTCAGCAGCCCGTCCCTCGATCGCAGCACGAAGTATTCGAACGGATCGAACATCGCGTCCTTCACCGCCTGCACAGCGGCGTCCTGCGGGAACATGAGCGGCAGTTCCTGCTTGAACATCAGCGTGCAGGAAGGAATGGGAGTGAGGATGGCATAACCCTCTTTCGCCAGTTTTGCCATTCCCGGAATGTTCTTGTCCTTTAAAGCGCGAACCGCTTCCAGGTCGCCCAGCTCCAGCTTGGGCATGCCGCAGCAGGATTCCTTTTCGACCAGGACGTACGGAATCTCGTTGTGCGCCAGCACCGCGAGCAGGTCATGGCCCATGCCGGGTTCGTTGTAGTTGACGTAGCAGGTCGAGAAGACTGCGACCTTGCCGGGCGTGTTCTTGCCCGCCTTTTCTTCGAAAGCTCTTGAATCCAAAGCAGTCGAACGGAATTTGCTGCTCGCATACTCCGGCAACTCGCGGTCCTTGTGCACGCCCAGCGTGCTGTCCAGGACGCTGCGAAAAAGAGCGTTCTTGTTGAACGCGTTCACGGTCTGCACCACGACCGGAATGGTATTGAGCTTGCCCATGGCGTCGGTGGAGGAGAGCAGCTTGTCGCGCAAGCCCACTTTGCCTTTCCTGAACTTGATCGCCTTGGCGCGCAGCATGAGGTGCGGGAAGTCCACGTTCCAGGGATGCGGCGGCACGTAGGGGCACTTGGTCATGTAACAGGTGTCGCACAGGTAGCACTGGTCGACGACCTTCCAGTAGTCCTGCTTGTCGACGCCATCGACTTCCAGGGTTCTGGAAGCGTCCACCAGATCGAACAGGGTGGGGAAGGCGGTGCACAGGTTCACGCAGCGCCGGCAGCCGTGGCAGATGTCGAACACCCGCTCGAGTTCCGCCAAGGCCTTGCCTTCGTCGTAGAACGCCTCGCTCTGCCAGTCGAGCGGGTGGCGGGTGGGGGCTTCGAGATTGCCTTCGCGCATCGGGCCAGATTACGGCCCCGGCCGGGATCGGGCAAATCGTTTCGGGCGATTGACCGTATAGCGCCGGTCTATCGGGAAGCGCGCAGCTTCAGTGATCCTCGGTGCGCGGGATGGATTCCTCGGCCGGCTCACCCGTGTCCGGGTCGATCCAGCTCGCGATGCCGATTTCGTCCTCGGCCTCTTCGAGCGTCTCGCCCGGCTCGAACGCGGAGTCGTCGGAGGATTGCATGTCGATGACGGCTTCCTGCAGCGTGGGGAAGGGGCCGTTTTCCTCGCCGCCGGCTTCGGCGTGCCAGTAGTAGCCGTCTGGGCGCTCGATGACGCGGGAGCGTTCTTCTTTCATTTTGCCGGCTGGAATTTTGCGGCGACCCATGTCGAGTAAAGTGTAGACCTAGTTCTGCGCGTGTGCCACTGTCATATCAACGACGTCGCGCGGATGCCACATCACCTGAGAGATTACTTTAGGTGTTTGGCGAGAAAGTCCATGGTGCGCTGCCATGCGAGCTTCGCTGCGGCGGCGTCGTACTTGATCATCGGCAGGTTTTTCGAGTCCGCGGTCTCGTTGGCGAAGGCGTGCTTGGCCTGGTAACGGTGGAATTCGAACTTCACCTTGGCGGCGCTGAGTTTCTTCTCCAGCTCGTCGACCCTGGCGATGGGGAAGGGCACATCGTCGGTCGCCCAGTGGGCGAGCAGTGGCGCGTTTATCTTCGCCGCGTCGACATACTCCAGCGGTGGATAGCCGTACCAGACCACGCCCGCGTCCGCCTCGGGAACGTTCACCGCGGTGAGCAACGTGAGCGCCCCGCCCATGCAAAAACCGGTCACGCCGACCTTGCCGCTGCCCGAGCCCTTCAGATGCTGCACCGCGCCGCGCACGTCCTGGCCTGCTGCATCGCCGAAATCGAGGTTGGTCATCAGGTGTTCGGCTTCGTTGGCCGCGAGCGCGACCTTGCCGCGGTACAAATCCGGCACCAGCGCGCGGTAGCCCGCCGCCGCCATTTTGTCGGCGACGCCCTTGATCTGGTCATTGAGCCCCCACCACTCCTGGATCACCACCATGCCGGGCGCGCCCGCGCTTTTCGCCGGTTCGGCGAGGTAGCCGTTGACCGCCTGGCCGTCGGGCCGCCTGTAGCTGATCATTTTTCCCATCGCATCCTCCGTCGGAAACATGTAATTTACACCCAGGGGAAATGCAAATGGCCTACCGCTTCCAGCCCGCAGCCGAAACCATGCCACGCGGAAAACTCGCCGCGTTGCAGTTGAAGCGCCTGCGCCAGACGGTGAAGAACGCGTACGAGAATGTGCCTTTGCACCGCAAGCGCATGCGCAAGATCGGCCTTGAGCCCGGCGATATCAAATCGCTGCAAGATCTCGCCCGCCTGCCGTTCACCGTCAAAACCGACCTGCGCGACCACTATCCGTACGGCATGTTCGCATTGCCGCGCGCGAAGCTAGCGCGCCTGCACGCCTCCAGCGGCACCACCGGCAAGCCGACGGTCGTCGGCTACACGCTCAAGGACCTCGACACCTGGGCCGGCCTGATGGCGCGCTCGATGGCTTGCGCCGGCGCTCGGCCTGGCGACGTGGTGCACAACGCCTACGGCTACGGCCTTTTTACGGGCGGACTTGGCGCGCACTACGGCGCCGAGCGGCTCGGCGCCACC
>SBAS01000004.1 GCA_005240145.1 Nitrosomonadales bacterium
GATTCCCGCGCTTACCGACAAATCTCTCGAAGAGGTGCTGACCGCGGCCGCGGCCGCGGTCAGCACCTCTTCGAGAGATTTGTCGGTAAGCGCGGGAATCAGCGGGGCGACCATGACGCCGCAGGGAATCCCCGCGCTGGCGAGCGCGCCGATTGCGTCGACGCGTCGCTGCGGGCTGGCGGCGCGCGGTTCCAGGGTGCGCGCCAGCTTGTGATCGAGCGTGGTGATCGAGATATAGGCCTTGACCAGGTTCTTGCGCGCCATCGGCGCGAGGAGGTCGATGTCACGCTCGATCAGCGCCGACTTGGTGACGATGGTGAGTGGATGGTCGCAGGCGGCGAGCACCTCCAGCAGGCCGCGCATGATCTTGTAGCGGCGCTCGATCGGTTGGTAGCAGTCGGTGTTGGTGCCGAAGGCGATCGGCTTGGGCACGTAGCCCCTGCGCGCGAGTTCGGCCTTGAGCAATTCCACCGCGTTGGTCTTGGCGAAGAGCTTGGTCTCGAAATCCAGCCCGGGCGAGAGCTCGAGATAGGCGTGGCTCGGGCGCGCATAGCAGTAGATGCACCCATGCTCGCATCCCCTGTACGGGTTGATCGACTGCTCGAAAGGGACGTCGGGCGAATCGTTGCGGGCGATGATCGAGCGCGCCCGCTCTTCCGTCACCGTGGTGCGAAGCTCGCTCGTCGGCTGCTCCTCTTCGCCCCAGCCGTCGTCAAAAGGCGCGCGCGCATCGGGCTCGAAGCGTCCCTGGATCTGTGAAAGTGCGCCGCGAAGCTTGGTCATTCGTTCTAGAATTGCGATCCGCTTCCGATACTGTATAGATGAACAGTAGACACGGCAATAGCCTCCCATTCGGCAACACCCACCGCAACGTCGGCCTGCTTGCCGCCTGCCAGGCGCTGCTGATGACCAACAACTCGACGCTCATCGCGATCAACGGCCTGGCCGGGCTCGCTCTGGCGCCGAACCCGTCGCTCGCCACGTTGCCGGTGACCTGCTGGGTGGTCGGCGGCGCGCTGGCGACCATGTCCGCGTCGCAGTACATGAAGCGGGTGGGCCGGCAGAGCGGGCTCATCCGCGGGGCGTCGATCGGGATCGTCGGCGCCCTCATCTGCGCCGCGGCCATCTGGCAGGCGAGTTTCTGGCTGCTGTGCTTCGGCGCGCTCGTTTTCGGCGGTTTCAATGCCTTCGGCCAGTACTACCGCTTCGTCGCCACCGAGGTTTCCCCGCCGGACTTTCGCGCCACCGCAGTGTCGCTGGTGCTTGCGGGCGGACTCGTGGGCGGAATCCTGGGGCCGACCACGAGCCGGGTCACGGTGGATCTCGCCGGCCCGCGCTACATGGGCGCCTACCTCGTACTGATCGCTTTCGTTCTGCTCACCATGGCGATTCTCGCCAGGATCCGCATCCCCGACCTGAGCGCCGCGGAGCAGGCGGCGACCGGCCGGCCGATGAGCGAGATCGCGAGGCAGCCGAAATATGTCGTCGCCGTGCTCTGCGGCGCGTTGAGCTATGGGGTGATGAACTTCCTCATGACCTCGACGCCGATCGCGATGGGGATCTGCGGGCATCCTTTCGGCGACGCGGCCTTCGTGTTTTCCGCGCACGTGGTGGCCATGTTCGCGCCTTCCTTCGTCACCGGCAGCCTGATCAAGCGTTTCGGCACGATCCCGGTGATGCTTGCGGGCGCGGCCCTGAACATCGCGGCCATCGGCGTCGCGCTGGCCGGCATCGCGGTGGCGAACTTCTGGTGGGCGCTGGTTCTGCTCGGCGTGGGCTGGAATTTCCTCTACATCGGCGCCACCGCGCTGCTCACCGAGACTTACCGGCCCGAGGAGCGCGCCAAGGCGCAGGGCGTCAACGAGTTCGCGATCTTCGCGATGATGGCGATCTCGTCGTTGAGCTCCGGGATGATCGTGACCAACGCCGGCTGGGATAGAGTCAACTACTCTGCCGTACCCCTGATCGCGATGGTTATCCTGTCCCTCGGGTTTCTTTCGATTCAAAATAGAAGAATCAAGATATGACGATACGAGCCCCCGCCGAGATTGGCATGCGCCTGGAGGAGGTCGACACCCCGGCGCTGATCCTCGATCTGGATGCGTTCGAGGGCAACCTGAAGCGGCTGGCGGATGCGGCGCGCGGGCGCGTGCGCGTGCGCGCGCACGCCAAGACGCACAAGTGCCCGGAGATCGGCAAGCGCCAGATCGCCGCGGGGGCGGTCGGCCTGTGCTGCCAGAAGGTGTCCGAGGCCGAGGCGATGGTCGAGGGCGGCATCGCGGATGTGCTGGTCAGCAACGAGATCGTCGGCGCGCGCAAGCTCGCGCGCCTCGCCGCGCTCGCGAAGCGCGCGCATCTTGGCGTCTGCGTCGACAACGCGGACAACGTGCGCGAGCTCGAGGCGGCGATGCAGCGCGCCGGCGCGCGCATCGACGTCTACCTGGAGCTCGAAACCGGCATGCGCCGCTGCGGCGTCGCGCCGGGTGAGCCGGCCCTCGCGCTGGCGCGCGCGATCATCGCCTGCCCCAGCCTGCGGTTTGCGGGGATCCACGCCTATCACGGCCGCGCGCAGCACATCAGGGCGGTGGAAGAGCGCCGCGCAGTGATCAAGAACGTCGCCTTGCAGGTCAAGCACACGAAGAGCCTGCTGCAGGAGGCCGGCATCGCCTGCCCGAGCGTTACCGGCGCGGGCACGGGAACCTTCGTGTTCGAAATGGAGCTCGGCGTCTGGGACGAAATCCAGCCCGGCTCCTACGCCTTCATGGACTGGGACTACGCACGCAACGAATGGGCGCCGCCGATGCCGCGCTTCGAGCATGCCCTCTTCGTGCTCGCCGGCGTCATGAGCCGCCCGGGGCCGCAGCTCGCCATCGTCGACGCTGGCCTCAAGGCATCCAGCGTCGATTCGGGCATGCCGGCGGTGTGGGAGCGCCCGGGACTGACCTTCACGCGCGCTTCGGACGAACACGGCTGGGTGGAGATCGCGCCGAGCGCGGCGGCGCCGGGACTGGGGGATAAATTGCTGCTGGTGCCGGGTCACTGCGATCCGACCATCAACCTTTACGACTGGTATGTTTGCGTGCGCGGGGGCGTGGTCGAGGCCCTATGGCCCATCACCGCTCGAGGCGCGCTCTACTAGCAACGCACACCCGGGGGCAGCATGCGCAAGCAATATCTCAATCCGAAGCAGATATTCCATTCGCCGTTCTTCACCCACACCACCACGGTGTCCGGCCCGGCGAAACTGGTCTACGTGTCGGGCCAGGTGAGCTACGACCGCGACGGCTTTGTCATCGGCAAGGACGACATCCGCGCGCAAACCGAGCAGGTGTTCAAGTGCCTCACGCACAACCTGAAGGCGGCGGGCGCGACCTGGAGCGACGTCGTCAAGCTGAACGGCTACATGGTGAAGATGAACACCGACGCGTTGAACCAGTATCGTGAGATACGCTCGCGCTTCCTCGATCCGAAGCGCCTGCCGGCGAGCACGCTGGTCGGCGTGAAGCGCCTGGTGCACGAAGACCTGCTGCTGGAAGTCGAGGTCATCGCGGCGGTCGCGGCGGTCGCGGCGGTCGCGGAAGACGCGGTCGCGAGGAAGCCGAAAAAGAAGAAAGCTTGACGGCGCAGCGCTCGTCCTATGGCTGGGTGGTGGTGCTATGCGCCTTCACCCTGACGTTCGTCGGCTTCGGCACGGCCTATTCCTTCGCCGCGTTTTTCCGCGCCTTCGAGTCGGAGTTCGGCGCGTCGCGCGCCCACGTGTCGCTGGTTTTCTCCCTCTGCGCGCTGCTGTGGTTCTCGTTCGGCGTCCCCGGCGGCTTGCTCGCGGACCGCTTCGGGCCGCGCGGCGTCTGCCTTGCGGGCGTGCTGTGCATCGCCGCGGGCCTGGCGGCCGCCGCGCACGCGGGCTCCCTGGGCGCGTTGTATGCCGCGTATAGCGTGGGTATCGGCATCGGTGTCGGCCTTTCCTATGTGCCTGCGGTCGCGGCGGTCCAGCACTGGTTCGTGGAAAAGCGCGTGCTTGCGGGCGGCATCGCCGTCTCCGGCATCGGCGCGGGCAACCTGCTGTTGCCGCCGCTTGCCGCCTGGTGGATAGAGTTGTGGGGTTGGCGCGGTGCCTACCTGGGCTTGACCGCGCTCACGCTGGTCCTCGCCGTTCCTGCCGCGTTGCTGCTTGGGGGGCGCGCCGCGAAGCGTGCGGAAGCGGCCGGCGCGGCCCTGGCGGGCATGACGCTGCGCGCTGCGCTGCGTAGCCGGCTTTTCTGGCTGATGTATGGCGTTGCGATGCTCATCTGCGTCGGATTCTTCGTGCCGATGGTGCACCTCGTCCCGTACGCGCAGGACGTCGGCCTGAGCGAAGCGCAGGGCGTGAGCCTGGTGAGCCTGCTCGGCCTGGGGAGCCTGCTGGGGCGCTTCGGCATGGGGAGCGTCGCCGACCGCCTTGGGCATGCGCGCTCGCTCGTGGCGATCGGCGCGGGGCTGGGGTTCCTGTTCCTCGTGTGGTGGGTGGCGACGAGCTTCTGGCTGCTCGCGGTCTTCGCGGTCTGCTTCGGTTCGCTCTATGGCGGCTACGTCGCGCTCGCGCCGACGCTTTGCATGGAGATGTTCGGGCCGAGGAGCCTCTCCGCCGTCCTCGGCGCTTTGTACACGGCGGCCGGGCTTGCCACCCTCATCGGACCGACCTTCGCCGGCGCGAGCTTCGACGCGTTCGGCAGCTACGATGTGGCCATCCTCGGTTGCGCGGTGCTGAGCTTCGTCGGCGCGGGGCTCGCGGCCGCGATGCGGCGGTATTTCCGCTCCGCGGCATGAGGCGCCGTCCTTCGCTCACGGTCAGCGAGGAGCGGGGCGTGCGCCATTTGCACGTCGGCGGCGAGGCGATCCAGAGCGCCATGCGCCTGGAGGATCCGTTCGCCCTCGAACTCGACTACACGCGCTGCATGATGGCTTTCCTCCTCTTCCATCCGCAGCCGCGCCGCGCGCTCATGATCGGCCTGGGCGGCGGTTCGCTCGCCAAATTCTTCCATCGGCGCTTGAATGGCCTGCGCACCCACGTGCTCGAATACGACGAGCGCGTGATCGCGACCGCGCGGGCGCTGTTCCATGTCCCGGCAGACGACGCGCGCCTGTCGATCGAGCACGGCGACGGCGTGCAGGCGCTCTCGCCGGAGTGCTGCGACCTCCTGGTGGTGGACGGATTCGAGGACGAATCGACGCCGGCGGCGATGGTGTCGCAGGCCTTCTTCGACGCCGCCTGGTGGGCGCTCGAAGAGCCGGGCGCGCTGGTGGTGAATTTCATGGACGACGATCCGAACCTCGATCGCAATCTGCAGCGCATCGAGCGCGCCTTCGGCGGCGCCGTGCTCGCGTTCCAGTCCCTGCGCGACCCGAACGTCGTCGTTCTCGGCCTGAAGGGTGCCCCGGCGGCGATCGAATGGAACGTGCTGCGCGCCCGGGCGGCGGCGCTCGAGAAGCGCTATGGCCTGCCGTTTCCACGCTACGTCGAGCGCCTGCGCAAGATGAACCGCTGGACCAGCGACGAGCTGCTCGTCGTGCCGCGGCCCGACGGCGCCTGAGATGCCCCTCGATCCCACCGAGATCGCGGTGCTTATACCCATGGAACTCGCTGCGCTCGTTTTGGCCGCCTTCGCCGGTTCGGTGATATTCGGCATCACCGGATTCGGCGCGGCGTTGGTCACGGTGCCGCTCGCCACGCATTTCGTGCCGCTGCCTTTCGCGCTCGCGCTCTTCGTGCTGATGGACCTCGCCAACGCCTTTCGCATCGGCTTCGAGAACCCGAAGCGCGCGGTGAAAGCCGAATGGACGCTCATGGTTCCGACCATCCTGATCGGCACGGTCGCCGGCGTCACGCTGCTGGTCAATCTGCCGCGCCAGGCCGCGACGCTGGCGCTGGGCATTTTCATCACCGTGTTCGCGCTCTACAGCCTCATGAGAAAAGCCGATGTCGTGCGCACCGTCTCGACGCGCTGGGCTTACGTGGCGGGATTTGCCGGCGGCATCACGAGCACGCTTTTCGGCGCCGGCGGACCGCCTTACGCGATGTACCTGACGTACCGCGGCCTCGCCAAGGAGCAGTACCGCGCCACGATGGGCTTTGCGACGCTGACCAGCATTTCCCTGCGCGCGGTCGCGTTTCTGGCGACCGGGATATTGCTCGACCTCAAGGTGTGGCTCTACGCCGCGGCGGTCGTTCCCGCCGGGCTGCTCGGCCTGTGGGCGGCGAGCCACCTGTTCCGGCGCATTTCGCGCGAGATGCTGCTGCGCGCCGTGGCGCTGATGCTGCTGGCGAGCGGGACCTCGCTGATCGTGAGGGCGCTGAGTTAAACACGGCGTCGAAAAAGCGTGAGCTGATGCACTGCACTGCTATGCGCGTGCTTGCCAGATCGCGGGCTCGCGCCGCGCATGGAAAACGGCCAAAACCACGATTTGCCGGGCCTCGACAGTGTAGAAGACAGAATAGGGAAAGCGGTGCGCCTGGATGCCGCGGATTTCCTTGTGCTTGATCGGGTACCGGTCGGGGTACTTGGACGCAAGATTAACCGCACGGTCAATCTCCGCTACGAACTGAACTCCTAGGCCAGGCCGCCGGTCCTCGTACCACAGGGACGCGCCGTCAAATTCGGCCCGTGCAGCCGGCCGAAAGACGACCTTGAGGGTCATCCCTTCAAGCGGGCCGTAATGGACGCCTTGACGACTTCCCAGGGCACTACGTCATCCGGGTTGGCTTTGTGATCCTGCAACCGGCGATCCAGCTCGAGGCGCTGTGCGTTTGTGAGGGGAGTAGCCTCAGCGATGCTGTCCCAAATCTCTTCAACGAGCGTGATCCTCTCCTCAACGGTGAGGCGCTCGATTCCAAGGGTCTTCAGAGATGCACTCATACTCTTCATCCTACCAAAATCCGGGTGTAGCCGACTTTGCGCGCATAACGTGCTATTCAGCCGCCGGCCGCTTGCGGCCGGTCGGCTGCAATAGATGGTTGGGCGGCGCGCTTTCGATTGCCAGTATCTTCACTTACGTTTGGGTTACGACTTTGCGATACGAACGCTTCCCGCGCAACTGGTCACCGTCGAACAAGACAATGTCGCATGCTTGGAAATTGAGGCTCGCGCCGGTTTCGCGGTTATTGCCCGTCACCAGAAGTTCCATTACCAGATGGTTCGGCCCTTCATGAAGGTCGACGACTTGATAGTGAATATCCGGCACCGCAGAAAATAGTCGGTCAACCGCGTCTCCGAGCTGCGCTTTGCCCCGGTATTGGGATTGAACGGCGGACCGTCGACGCTAGATCGATCCATATGCAGATGCAACGAGCTGTAGGTAGACCAAGCGATATGCCGGCCTAGCGCCGTTTCCGAGCAGACTTCCTTCCCAAGCTGACGGACTGTTCTGCGTTCGTGCGGGACGAGTACTAGATATCCGGTTTATCCGGCGCCGCGGTGACGATGGATTTGAGGTCCGGGCGCGGCTTCGAGAGCTTTGCCGCATCCGGGACCGGGCGGCCGAGGCCGTCGATGCGCGCGAACGCTTGCTCGAGCGCCGCGGCGCTGTCCAAAAGCCCAATGTCGCCGCCGAATCGTCCCACCACCTGCAGCCCGAACGGCATGCCGTGCGCGTCGACGCCGCAGGGCAGCGATATCGACGGATTGGTCACCAGCGTGATGAAGTAGGTCAGCGCGAGCCAGTGGTAGTAGTTCCGCAGCGTCTTGCCTTCGAGCTCTGCGAGGTAAAGCTGGGTCCAGGGGAAAGGCGATACAGGTGTCGTCGGCGCCATGACGAGGTCGTAATCACGGAAGGTTTCCTGGAAGCGGCGGAAGATCCGGGTCTGCTCGGCGTGGGCCCAGGCGGCGTCGGCGAGGCTCATCTTGCTGCCGATCTCGTAATTCGCGCGGATGTTCGGTCCGAGCTGGCCGGGATCCTTCTCGTAACGTTCCCTGAAGCTGGCGAGGAAGTTCAGCGCGCGGATGACGTCGAAGCAGCGGTCGGCCTCGCCAAGATCGAAACTGACTTCGTCCGCGGAACGGAACAGGTGGCGCATTGCTGCCATGCGCTGGCGCATCAGGTCACGGATCTCCGCGGCCACCGGGCATTGGCCGAAGTCCGTCGTCCAGGCAACGCGCAGGCTGCCGAGGTCTGCGAGGCGAGTGCTGGCGGCGGCCGCGGGGTCGAGCGCGTGCGACAGAGGATCGCGGCTGTCCACGCCCAGCTGCGCGGCGAACAGCATGCGCGCATCGGCGACGCTGCGCCCCATGGGGCCGAGGACGGAGAGCGGCGTCCAGCCCAGCGGCCGGCCGTTCATCGGCACCAGGCCGGGCGAGGGACGGAAGCCGACCACGCCACAAATTGCGGCCGGGATGCGCAGCGAGCCGCCGGTATCGGAACCGGTGCACAGCGGCAGCATGTCGCAGGCGAGCGCCGCGGCCGAGCCGCCGGAAGAGCCGCCCGCAATGAGCGAGGGGTTGAAGGGATTGCCGGTCGCGCCCCAGACCGGATTGCGCGAATTGGCGCCGGCGCCGAACTCCGGCACGTTGGTTTTCGCCGTCACGATCGCGCCGGCCGCGCGCACCAGCGCCACCTGCGCTGAATCCGCCGCCGGCACGTGGTTGCGGTACAGCGGCGAGCCCTGGGTGGTGAGGAGGCCCTCGGTATCCTGCAGGTCCTTGATGCCAATCGGCAGGCCGTGCAGGCGTCCGAGCGGCGCGCCGCTCAGGACCGCCGCCGCCGCCGCCCTGGCTTCGCCGCGCGCGCGACCGTAGGCCCTGGCCGCAATCGCATTGACGGCCGGGTTGATCGCCTCGATACGCTCGATGCAGGACTCGAGCAGTTCGACCGGCGAGATTTCCTTCGTGCCGATCAGGCGCCGCAGCTCGGTCGCCGGCAGGGCTGTGAGGGAGGGCTTCAAAAAATCAGGCCGGACTTGGCCACCGCGTCGAGCGGCCAGATGGGGCGCTGCAATTTGGTGTACGGCAGTTTCCTGTGATCGCGGGAAAGGGGCCCGTCCGAATCGATGTGGATGACCTTCTTCGCGATCGGGCCGAAGGCGGCCATGAAGTGGTTGGTCGATTTCACCACCAGCATCTTGCGCTTGAGGGGATCGATGCCCAGGTTCGAGAACAGCTCCAGGCCGAGCGCCTGCGTTCGATTGGTGATCAGAACCGCTTCAATGCCGCCGATGCGGATCGCCGCACAGTCGCCCAGCGGTACCAGGGTCGGGCCGAACCTCTGCCAGCAGTCGCGCTTGAGCGCGGCTACTTCGACCTGCGCATCGACCGGTTGGCCGGATGCCGGGCCGATCTTGCCGCCGAAGCGCAGCGGAAAGCGCGCGCCAACGCCGGCGTCGAAGCACAGCTTTACTGCAATCGGATCCCAGATCGGGCCGATGGCGGTGCTGGTCGCGCCGCTTTCGATGAGCTGGCGCAGGATCGAGGTGTTGTCCGAAGGCGCACCGCCGCCCGCGTTGTCGGCCGGATCGGCGATGACCACCGGCGCGCCGTCGAAAGCCATGCCGGCCTTGATGCCCGCTGCGACACTGTGGAATTCCGGCATCGTCTTGCCGCGCATCGAGACGAACTCCTCGCCCAGCCGGGTCGCGAGCGCATCGGCCTTGGCCTTGTCGCCGTCCGCAACGACAAGAATCCGGCTGCCCAACTCCTCGACATCGGCGTAGGGGAAGCAGTGCACCGCTGAAACCGAGAGGATGCCGTCCTTGCCTTCGAGCGCCATCATGCGGTCGACGAAGCCGCGCATCAGCGGCAGCGTGGTCGGGTAGCTGCCGATCTGGCGGCAATCGTAGAGCGACATCACCGGCCTGATCTCGCCGCGCAGCGTGCGCAGCACCAGGTCGAGCACGTCTTCGGCGCGGTCGACGACGTCGGTGTGCGGGAATTCCTTGTAGCAGATCATGATGTCGCAATTGCGCATGCGCTTGAGCGTCATGTGGCAATGCGGATCGTGTTCGACGCCGATGACGCATTTCTTGCCGACGATCGCGCGCGCTCGCTCGAGCAGGTCGCCCTCGACGTCGTCGTAGCCATGCGCGACCATCGCGCCGTGCAGCCCGAACAGCACGCCGTCGAGCGGCATTGCGGCACGCAGTTGTCCCAGCACTTCGTCGCGCATGAATTCGTAGTCGGCGCGGTTGACGGTTCCCGCCGGACTGGCGGCGAAGCAACTGCCCTCGATCAGCGTGAAACCGTCCTTCGCGGCGCGCTTGCGCGCGACGAAGAGCGGCGCGGTGCACATGCGCGGCGCGTCATCGGGATGCTCGCCCGGGCGAAGGAAGACGGTCTCCTTGAAGGCGTCGATACTGGTCGGCAGCGGCGAGAAGGTGTTGGTTTCGGTGGCGATGGTTGCCGAGAACAGGCGCATGAAGACTCCTAGTTGGGGTATTGCGGCGGCGCCCAGGCGGTCGCCTCATCCAGCGGGTAGACCGGGCGCGGCAGGCGCGTCCAGGTAAACGTGTGCAGCGCGGGCGAGGTGAGGCCCGGGCAGTCGACCTCGTAGATGCGCTCGGGCGGAAAGAACTCATCGAAGCCGGCGCGGAAATGGCCCCGGCTCTTCAGCACCACCGTGCGGGCTGTTTTGATATCGACGCCGAGGATTTCAAGTTGCTTCGGGTCCATGCATTGCTGGCGGTTGGAGATGACGGCAACCGACACGCCGCCGATTTCGAGCAGTGCCGAAGGCCCCATCGAAGCCGCCGTGCCCTTCATGCCGCCGCGGCGCCCGACGAACGCCCCATCGGATAGCGACACGACCCTCGCCTCGGCCTCGAAGGGCGCGGAGAACTGGTCGTCCTCGGCGGTGTTGAAGCGCGCGAGAATGTCCTCACCCAGTCCGCTGCGGTGCGCCTCGGCGGCAAGGGCCGCGTCGTTGAAAACGCCGAGGACCACGCCCTCTGCCTTCGCCTCGACCAGTGCGCGCAGCAGCCAGGTGGTGTTGCCGCGTCCTCCTCCGCCGGGATTGTCGGCGACGTCGGCCAGCAGCACGGCGGAGGAGGACGCGGCAACAC
>SBAS01000025.1 GCA_005240145.1 Nitrosomonadales bacterium
CAGCCCGATGCAGTTCGAGAAGCGTTGGCTCGCCGCTCAGGAAAAGCGGGCCGCATAATGGCCTCGGCTATGGGATACGGAAAACAGGGGCAAGGTCAAAGGTCAATTGCTGCACTGCGCAATGCGCGTGAGGTGTCGCTCTACTCGATTATCAAATCGTCCATCGTGCGCCGGCTCTTGCGCTCCTCCACGCGCGGTTCCCGCCCGCCACGCAGGATGGAGTTGCCTTCAAACACGGCGCGCTGGTCGATGGCCACGGGATTGAGCCAGTCCTCTTCCTGCATCTGGCCGCTCTGCCCGTAGGCTTGCAGCGGGTTCTGGTAGCACGCGAGCCGCACCTGCTCTTCGGCGATGCCTTGCTGCAGAGCAAGCTTCGCCGTCTTGGCGACGCCCAGGGGCTCCGAAATTCCCCAATCGCAGGCGGAATCGACGATGATCTGTTTCGCGCTGTATTGCCGCAGGATTTCCACCATGCGCGCATTGCCCATCTTGGTGCTGGGATAGATGGAGAATGCGGCCCAATAACCGCGATCAAGCGTTTCGCGCACCGTCTCCTCGTTGTTGTGGTCGACCACCACCTTCGTGGGATCGAGCCCGTGCTCGTCGCACACGTCCATCGAGCGCGAGGTGCCCCTTTTCTTGTCCCGGTGGGGGGTGTGGATCATGACCGGGAGGTCCAGCTTTTTCGCCAGCTCGAGCTGCAGGCGGAAGTACTTGTCTTCGAGCGCAGTCTGCTCGTCGTAGCCGATCTCGCCGATCGCCACCACGCCTTCCTTGAGCGCGAAGCGCGGGATCAACTCCATCACGCCCTCGGCCAGTTCCTCGTTGTTGGCCTCTTTGGAATTCAGCCCGATGGTGCAGTAATGTCGGATGCCGAACTGGCTGGCGCGGAAGCGCTCGAAGCCGACGATCGAGGACAGATAATCGAGATACGAGCCGACGCTGGTGCGCGGCTGGCCGAGCCAGAACGCCGGCTCGATGACCGCGACAACGCCGGAGGCCGCCATCGCCTCGTAGTCGTCGGTGGTGCGGGAAATCATGTGCGCGTGCGAATCGATCAGCATCATGGCGGGTTCCTCAATGCCTCGAGTTTACTGCAGTGTCGCCCAAGTGAGCCGCTTGCCGGAAATGTCGCCGGCGAGCGCGGGGATTTCCGTCAGCAGCCGCGCCGCCCGGCGGTCCGGGCTGGCTGCCAGGGCGAGCGCCGCGGCGCGCCGCTCGATCGCCTCGCCGCTGGCGAGCACGCGCGCGAGGTCGTCGATCGCCTGGCCTTCGGCGAAAGGCCCGACGCAGCGCCAGATCTCGAACGGCACCGGCCGGCCCGCCGCCCAGCGCTCGTGGGCGAAGTCGCGCACGATGCGCGCGAGCTCCGGGTTGGCGCGCTCGTCGAGCCCCTGGATGGGCGCCAGCGGGCTGCCGATGAAAAGCGCCTTGAGCACCATGTGGTTCCAGCGGTGATCATCGAAATGCGCCTTCGGGTAGGGATTGCCGTGGGCGATCGCCTCGAACACCTCGCGCATGTTGCTGCGCAAGCCTTCGCCAACCTGCTCCTCCAGCGCCGCCGGATTCGGATACAGCGGCAGGCCGCGGTACAGCATGATCAGTTCCGTCACGTCTGCCCTCCGGCAAAGCGACCGAAAGCGCTCCGCGAAGGGCTTTGCCATGCGCGGCAATCCGCTCAGCAGCAGGATGCGCGCGGCATCTGCCAGGCTCCAGCCGCGCGGTTCCCATCCGATCGCGGCCCTGCCGGCCGCGGCGAGTTCAGCATCGCTCAGCGCAAGCGCGGCTTTCCCGAACCGTCGCGGGATCATGCCCAGCGCAATGTCGAGTGTGGCATCCGCCGCGTCCTGAGCGAGCGCGGCGATTTGCGCTTCGAACCAGGAAGCCTGCCCTGCATCGAGCTGGCGCCGCACCCAAGCGCGTAGCAACTCCCGGGCGGCGGCGTTCACTGCGTCTCCATGGCGCTGCTATTCTACGTCAAATGAAATCGACTCTCGTGATCCTGGCCGTCGGTCTGTCGCCCGCGCTTGTCGGCGAGCACACCCCGAATCTGCAGCGCCTGGCAGCGCGGGGCGGCCTGCGCCCGCTGCGCACCATCACCCCGGCGGTGACCTGCAGTGTGCAGTCAACATTGCTTACCGGGTTGATGCCGAGTCAGCACGGCATCGTCGCAAACGGCTGGTATTTCAGGGAGTTGTCCGAGATCTGGCTTTGGCGGCAGTCGAACCGCCTGGTCGGAGGCGAGAAGCTCTGGGAAACAGCGCGGGCGCAGAACCCCGCGTTCACCTGCGCCAATATGTTCTGGTGGTACAACATGTACTCGAGCGCGGACTGGAGCGCCACGCCGCGGCCGATGTATCCCGCCGACGGCAGGAAGATTCCGGACCACTACGCCCATCCGTACGCGTTGCACGATGAGCTCGACGCGAAGCTGGGCCAGTTTCCGCTGTTCAAGTTCTGGGGCCCGCTCACCGGCATTTCATCCAGCGAGTGGATCGCGCGGGCGACGCTGCACGTCATGGCAACGCGCAACCCTACCCTGACGCTCAGCTACCTGCCGCATCTGGACTACAACCTGCAGCGCCTCGGACCCGACCTCGGCCACCCGCGGATCCAGCAGGACCTCAAGGAGATTGACGCCCTCTGCGGCTCGCTGATCGACTTTGCGGCGGCGAGCGGCCGCGAGGTCATCGTCGTGTCGGAATACGGAATCACGCCGGTGACGGATGCCGTGCATATCAATCGCGCGCTGCGCAAGGCGGGCTTGATCGAGGTGCGGCCGGAGGAATTCGGTCGCGAGGTTCTCGACGCAGGCGCCAGCGCGGCCTTCGCCGTCGCCGACCACCAGATCGCCCACATCTACGTGAACGATCGCAGCCGCATCAGCGAAGTGCGCGCGTTGATCGAAGGCCTGGATGGCGTCGAGCGCGTTCTCGACGAAAGCGGCAAGCGGGCCATCGGCCTGGATCACGCACGCTCGGGCGAACTGGTCGTGATCTCGAACCCCGAGCGCTGGTTCAGCTATTACTACTGGCTCGACGACCGGGTGGCGCCGGATTTCGCGCGCACCGTGGACATTCACCGCAAGCCGGGCTACGACCCGGTCGAGTTGTTCATTGATCCGCAGATCGCTTTGCCGATGCTGGCAACCGGCTGGCGGCTGGCGAAGCGCAAGCTCGGCCTGCGCACGCTGCTTGACGTCATCTCTCTCGGGGATACCCCGCTGGTGAAGGGCTCCCATGGGCGCGTGACCGACGACCCCGACCACGGACCGCTCGTGATCAGTTCCAGACCGGGTTGCCTGCCTGCGGGCCCGGTCGAGGCGACCGGGTTCAAGCAACTGGTGCTGGACCACCTGGCTGATTGAGCGCGTTCATCGCGCGCCGTTGCGCGGGTAAGTGCCATGGCTTGGATGCCTACGCGGGCGAGGACGCGCCCGCGCTGCGCGGGCGCTCGCATCTGACGCCGTTGATCGCCTACATCATGATCAACTATGGCCGTTCGGGCACCCCCATGGTCGCCTGGAAGGAGCGGCTGCCGGACGAGGATATCTGGCGCCTGGCGGCCTACGTCGCTTCGCTGCAAGAACCCTAGGAAACGGGGTTAAGGCCGCCCGCCGGGACCCATGTCGCTCGCCCTTATTCTCGAAAAAATGATCTTGAACCACGCCGTAAAGTCCATTGGAGAATTCGTCAATTGGACCGCAAGTTCTTCAGTGGAAATGTATTTCCATTCGCTGACTTCATTCGGATCTGGTCGTGGAACAGCATCCGAATGCCCGATGAACACGTGATCCAACTCGTGCTCGACAAGCGCGTTGTCAAGTTCGGCGCGATATTCGAACGTAAAAGCAGGCGCAAGCTCGCTCGCGACTCCCATTTCCTCTCTAAGTCTTCGACGGGCGGCGAAGATTGTTTCTTCTCCAGGCCGCGGATGACTGCAACATGCATTGGTCCATAGTCCGGCGGAGTGATATTTGTTCGCGGCGCGTTTCTGCATCAACCACTGCCCCGCGGTATTGAAGATGAAAACTGAGATCGCGCGGTGAAGTTGCCCGGACAGATGAGCCTGCAACTTTTCGGCGACACCTGTTGCGTTGTCATTGTCGTCCACCAGGATTACCATTTCTGTTTTCCTTTTCTGCTTTTTGAACGGCTCCATGCCATCAATCCTGGCGTTCTGCGTCTTTAATTCTTAGCACGTTCTTCGAAGCTAGCTCCAACATCCGGTTCACGCGCCGCACGAAAGCGGCCGGGTCCTCGAGCGGCGCGCCCTCCGCCAGAGTCGCCTGCTCGAGGAGCAGCTGCGCCCAGTCCGTCAGGCCCGCTGCCGATTCCTCCTTCAACCGCGTGACCAGCGGATGCTGCGGGTTGAGTTCGAGGATGGGCTTCGCCTCGGACAGGTTCTGGCCCGCGCCCTTCAACATGCGCTGCAGGTGCCGGCTCATGGCGTCGCTTTCGACCACGATGCAGGCGGGCGAATCGGTCAGGCGCAGCGTCACGCGCACATCGGAAACCGCATCCCCGAGCGCGGCCTTGACCCGCGCCACGAGGTCCTTGAACTCCTCGGCGACCTTCTCGCGCGCTTCCTTCTCCGCCGCGTCGGCGAGCTCCCCCAGGTCGAGGTCGCCCTTGGCGACCGAAACCAACGGCTTGCCGTCGAACTCGTGCAGGAAACTCAGCATCCACTCGTCAACCCGGTCCGCCAGCAGCAGGACCTCGAGGCCCTTCTTGCGGAAAATCTCCAGGTGCGGGCTGTTGCGCGCCGCATCCAGACTATCTGCGACGGCGTAGTAGATCGCCTTCTGGCCTTCCTTCACGCGCCCAAGGTACTCGCTGAGCGACACTCCGGCACCCTCGGCTGCAGTGGAGGAAAAGCGCAACAGCTTCGCGATGCGCTCGCGGTTCTCCGCGTCCTCGCCCACGCCTTCCTTCAGCACCTGGCCGAACTCGGTCCAGAACTTCGCGTAATCGTCCTTGCGGTTCTCCGCCAGATCCTCCAGCAGCGCGAGCACCCGGCGCGCGGCGCCTTCACGAATGGACTTCACGTCGCGCGATTCCTGCAGGATCTCGCGCGACACGTTGAGCGGCAGGTTGCCCGAATCGATGATGCCGCGCACGAAGCGCAAGTATCCCGGCAGCAGCGCGCCGGCGTCGTCCATGATGAACACGCGGCGCACGTAAAGCTTGACGCCGTGGCGCGCCTTGCGGTCCCAGAGGTCGAACGGCGCGCGCGCCGGCAGGTAGAGCAGCTGGATGTACTCCTGCCGGCCCTCGACGCGGTTGTGCGTCCAGGCGAGCGGGTCGGTGAAATCGTGCGCCACGTGCTTGTAGAACTCGCGGTACTGCTCGTCCGTGACCTCGCCCTTCGGCCGCGCCCACAGGGCGCTCGCCTGGTTGACGGTTTCGTCCTCGTCGGTCGCGACCTCCGCGGCCCTGTCCTTGTCCCACACCTCTTTCTTCATCCGGATCGGCGTCGCGATATGGTCCGAATACTTGCGCAGAATAGTACGCACGCGGATGCCGGTGGCGAACTCCTCTTCGCCGGGCTTGAGCGTCAGCGTGACGTCAGTGCCGCGCGCGGGGCGCGCCGCCGGCTCGATGGTGAACTCGCCGCTGCCGTCGCTCTCCCAGCGCACCGCGCTGTCGCTGCCGGCGCGACGCGTAAGCACGCTGAGCCGCTCGGCGACGATGAACGCCGAGTAGAAACCGACGCCGAACTGGCCGATCAGCTGCGCGTCCTTCTGCTGGTCGCCGGTGAGCGCGGAAAAGAACTCGCGCGTGCCGCTCTTGGCGATGGTCCCCAGGTGCTCGATCGCCTCTTCGCGGCTCATGCCGATGCCGTTGTCGGAGATGGTGATGCTGCGCGCCGCCGCGTCGAGCGCGATGCGAATCTCGAAATCCGCCCCCTCGGCGAGCAGCTCCGGCTTGCCGATCGCTTCGAAGCGCAGCTTGTCGCAGGCGTCCGAGGCGTTGCTCACCAGCTCGCGCAGGAAGATTTCCTTGTTCGAATACAGCGAATGCACCATGAGGTGCAGCAACTGCTTCACCTCGGCCTGGAAGCCGCGCGTTTCCTTCATCGCCTTGTCTGCGTTCATGCGCCGGTGTACGGCACGTTATCGGTCACCACGTTCCAGATGTGGCGCGCCGAGGGATCGAGCTGTTCTTCGCGGATATGCCCGACCAGGCCGGCGGCGCGGCTCACCACCGCGACGCCGCGCGCCACTTCCCGCGGCACGCCGATCTCGCCCAGCAGCGCGGCGATGGCGCCGGTGGCGTTGATCGTGAGGTGCCGGCCCCAGGCCGCGTCCACCTCCACCGCCAGCAGGCGCAAAGCGTGTATGTGCCGGCCCGGAACGCCCGCCTCCTCGGCCAGGGCAAGCAGCCGCGGCGAACGAGGATCGTCGGGTTTGTGGTGCGGGTGGCCGAAACCGGGAATGGGTCGCTTTGCCCGGCGAAAACGAATTGCAATCTCCTTCGCTTTGGTTTCCTGGGAGGAAGACGCAAGAATTTCCTCTAAATTGGCTGCGCACCCTTCCATCGTCCCGATAAAAGTACTTCCCACCCCCAGCAACCCCGCCGCCACGGCCGCTTGCACCGCTTCCGGGCAGGAATCGTAGATCAGGCGCGTGGTGATCGCCGAGGGCGTGAGGCCGTGCTCCATCAGCGTGACCAGCACCGCATCGAGGATCTTCGTCTGCGCCGGCGTCGGCCGCACGCCCAGCAGCTGGAAATACATCATCTCGGTGAACGTGAGCCTGCCGATCAGGTCGTCCACGAGGCTTGCGCCACGGACGTAGATGGCATCGGTGGTGTGATGGGATATCTTGGTGCTGGGTTTTGCCATGGGCGTCTCAGGGGGTGTTGTCTGGCGAGAGAGACAGCCGAATCTCCGTCGCAAGTGCGCGGATCATAAAGGGAAACGCGCCGGGATGGTAGCACGATGCCCCCAGCCATGCCCCCAAGCCGGCGACACTGACCCTGCGAAATACCCCCTCCGGTCGCATACCCC
>SBAS01000069.1 GCA_005240145.1 Nitrosomonadales bacterium
CATCCCCTTTTGCCCCTGCCTAAAAATTAGGCAGGATAGGTTGAACACCCTGGTCAATTTTGAACGCGCAGTACCCCGTTCAAATGGTCAATTTCCATCACGCGCCAACATTTAGGCGCTTTTCCAGCCGCACGGGAATCCGAATTCGCACAGTCGTACCCATACCGAATATTGCCAAATTCCGGGTGAATGCTCAATGTCTTTAGAGACGTATCGCACGCGCTGGGCGGGTTGCACGGAATGCTGGGTTTGTCCGATAGTCTTTGAATCGGTCTTTGACTTCGATTCGTATTTGCTATCCTCTTTCCCATGGCTAAGAAAGCGAAGCGGCCGCAGTTCGTGCCGGTCGATCCTGACGACCTGAAGCCGATGCACCAGTGGCACCGGCCGCTGCAGGCGCCGGGAATCACGCAGGTGGATTTCGAGGAGCGGGTGGATTTCAAGCGCCTGCACCGCTACCGCCTCGCGCGCACGCGCCAGTCGCTCGCAAAATCAGGGCTGGGCGCGGTGCTGTGCTTCGACCAGCACAACATCCGCTACATCTCCTCCACCGTGATCGGCGAGTGGGCGCGCGACAAGCTGATCCGCTATTGCCTGCTCACCGGCACGGGGGATCCGTGGGTGTGGGATTTCGGCTCGGCGGCGCGCCACCACAAGCTTTACTGTCCGTGGCTGAAGGAAGACCACGTGCGCGCGGGCAATCCGGGCATGCGCGGCGCGATCGGCCCGTCGGTCGGTTTGTTCGAGGCGGCAGCGAGGGAGATCAAGGACATCCTGGTGCAGGAAGGCGTGGCGGGGATGCCGCTCGGCCTGGATTTATGCGAGCCGGGGTTTCTCTTCGCGCTGCAGAAGGTGGGGCTCAACATCCGCGACGGCCAGCAGGTGATGCTCGCGGCGCGCGAAGTGAAGAGCCACGACGAAATCACGCTCCTCAACACGGCGTCCGCGATGGTCGACGGCGTCTACCAGGACATCGCCGAAGTGCTCAAGCCCGGCGTAAAGGAAAGCCAAATTGTCGCGCTCGCATCCAAGCGCCTGTACGAGATGGGCTCCGACTGTGTCGAGGCGGTGAACGCCATCGCCGGCGAGCGCTGCTCGCCGCATCCGCATAATTTCACCGACCGCCTGATCCGCCCCGGCGACCAGGCTTACTTCGACATCATCCATTCCTTCATCGGCTACCGCACCTGCTACTACCGCACGTTCTCGGTGGGCCGCGCCACGCCGCCTCAGAAGGACGCCTACAAGCGCGCGCGGCATTGGATGGACGACGCCATCTCGATGCTGCGGCCCGGCGTCTCGACCGAAAAAGTGGCGAAGATGTTCCCGCAGTGCACCGAAATCGGCTTCGAAACCGAGATGGCCGCGTTCGGCCTCAATTTCTGCCACGGCCTGGGCCTAGGACTGCACGAGCGGCCGCTCATTTCGCGCGTCAATTCCTTCATCGAGCCCTACGAACTCAAGGCGGGGATGGTCTTCGCGGTCGAGACCTTCTGCCCGGCCAAGGACGGCGTCTCCGCGGCGCGGATTGAGGAGGAAGTGGTGCTGACCTCCGAAGGTGCGAGGATTATTTCCCTTTATCCTGCCCAGGAATTGCCGGTGGCAAATGCGTACTAAATCGACAATTGGCTGGATCGGCGCCGGGCGCATGGGCTTCGAGATGGCCGCGCGCCTCGCCACGGGCGGCGCGGACGTGCTGGTGTGGAACCGCACGCGCGAGAAAGCCGAGCCTTTGAAGAAGTACGGCGCCAAGGTCGCCGGCGATCTCACCGAACTGGCCTCGCGCGACATCGTGTTTTGCATGGTGTCGACGTGGAAGGATGTCAAGCAGGTAATTAGAAAACTGCTGGAGAATTCGAAACAGAAACCGAAGCTGGTGGCTGAGTGCTCATCTATTTCGCTGGAGGGCTCCGCCGAACTGCGCGAAATGCTGGAGAAGAAAGGCATCCAGTATCTCGCTGCACCGGTCTCGGGCAACGCCAAGGTGATCAAGGCGGGCCGGTTGTCCTTCGTTTGCTCCGGGCCGAAGCAGGCTTTTGTGCTTGCCAGGCCCTGCCTGAACCTCATGGGAGCAAATGCAAGTTATGTGGGCGAAGGCGAGCTCGCGCGCATCGTCAAAATCTGCCACAACGTGTTCCTCGGCGTGGTGACGCAGTCTCTCGCCGAGATCACGGTGCTGGCGCAGAAGGCCGGCGTGCCGCGCCATGCCTTTCTCGAATTCATGAACCAGAGCGTGATGGGCTCGACCTTCACGCGCTACAAGACGCCGGCGTTCGTCAACCTCGATTTCAGGATAACCTTCACGCCACAATTGCTGCGCAAGGACATGGACCTCGGCCTCGACGCGGGGCGCAGGTTCGAAGTGCCGATGCCGCTCGCGAGCGCGGCGCGCGATCTGATCCAGTCGATGATCGGCCAAGGCTGGAGCGAACAGGATTTTGCGACGCTTCTGCTGCAGCAGGCGGAGGCTTCGGGAATCAAATTGAAACCGGAAAACGTGGAGGTGGGCGATGGATTGTCTTAAGGTCTTGCTGTCGGTATTTTTTGTTCTCGTAGTGGGAAATTCGCAGGCACAGACCTACCCTAACAAGCCGGTCCGCCTGGTTATCGCCTTTACGCCGGGTAGTTCGATCGACATTGTCGGGCGCGCGGTTGCCGCGAAGCTATCCGAGTTCTGGGGCCAGCCGGTGGTGCCGGAAAACCGCGCCGGCGCGGGTGGCTCGATTGGCTCGAAGGTGGTGGTGGACGCCGCGCCCGACGGCTACACGCTGCTCGCCAACTCCTCCGCGCACGTGTCGAACCCGGCGATCTTCGCCAACCTGCCCTATGACACCCTGAAGGACTTCACCAACCTTGCGCCGATGACGGCTGGGCCAAACGTGTTGTTCGTCGGCACCGGCACCGGCTGGAAAACCTTCGCCGATTTCATCGCTGCCGCGAAGCAGAACCCCGGCAAGCTCAACTTCTCCTCCGCTGGCATCGGCAGCGGCACGCATTACAACCTCGAGAAGCTGAAGATTGCGACCGGCATCAACGTCGTGCACGTGCCCTACAAGGGCACGCCCGAGGCGATCAGCGACACTATCGGCGGGCGCGTGTGCTGTTACTGGGCGCCGATCAATGCGGCTCTGCCGCACCTCCGCGGCGGCAGGGCGGTCGCGCTCGCCGTTTCCAGTGCGCAGCGAACTAGTTTGCTGCCGGACGTGCCGACTGTCGCTGAGTCCGGCGCCCCGGGTTTCGACTACACGCTTTGGCTGGCCTTGTGGGGGCCGGCGGGGATGCCCGCCGACGTCGTTGGCAAAATCAACGCCGACGTGAACCGTGCGTTGAGTACCCCGGAATTGCGCAGCCAGCTCAGTAACCTCGGCACGCTGCCGATGCAGATGACGGCACCCCAGTTCGCCGAGTTTGTGCGCAAAGAAATCGAGGAATCGCAGCGCATCCTTAAGGCGGCCGGTATCAAGCCGCAATAAGGGAGCAGAGATGTTTTTTCTCAGAATTGTTGTTGTCCTGCTGGGTATGATCGGGATCGTTCATGCCCAACCCTATCCCGCCAAACCCGTCCGGCTGATCATCTCCTTCACGGCGGGCAGCTCTACCGACATCGTTGCCCGCATCGTGATGGCGAAGGTCTCGGAATACTGGGGGCAGCCCGCGGTGATCGAGAATCGCGCCGGCGCCGGAGGCTCGATCGGCTCCAATGTGGTGGCGAGCGCGCCGGCCGACGGCTACACGCTGCTCGTCAATTCCTCGGCGCACGCGGTCAACCCGGCGATCTTCGCCAAGCTGCCCTACGACACGCTGAAGGATTTCATCGACATCGTCCCGCTCACAGTGCAGCCCAACGTGCTGGTGGTGAACGCGACTTCCCCGTACAAGACCATGATGGACCTGGTGAATTCCTCCAGGGCGCATCCGGGTGCACTGAATTTCGGCCATGCCGGCATCGGCAGCGGCACGCACCTCAACACCGAGCGCTTCATCGCCGCCGCGGGAATGAAGGTGACGCAGGTGCCGTTCAAGGGCACGCCGGAGGTCATCGCCGCGCTGCTGTCCGATTCGGTGCATTGCTACTGGTCGCCGATCTCGGCGGGCATGGCGGCGATCAAGGGCGGCAGGCTGCGCGCCCTGGCGGTAAGCTCGGCGAAGCGCAATCCGACGCTGCCCGAGGTGCCGACGACGGGCGAAGCGGGCGTGAAGGGCGCGGATTCGCCGCTCTGGTTCGGCATGTGGGCGCCGGCCGGCACGCCGCCGAACGTCGTGCAAAAGGTCTCGGCCGATGTGCGGAAGGCGCTCGCCGACCCGGGCGTGAAGGAAAAGCTGTTGGCGCTGGGCAACGACGCCATGGACATGTCGCCGGCAGAGTTCGCGCGGTTCGTGCGCGAGGAGATCGACACCTACCAGCGCGTGATCAGAGCCGCGGGCATCAAGCCTCAGTAGGGACTTTTTTCAGGTCCTCAAGCCACACGGACGCATTGCCGTCCGAGGGCGCGCGCCAGTCGCCGCGCGGCGAGAGCGAGCCGCCCGAGCCCACCTTGGGGCCGTTGGGCAGGGCGCTCCTCTTGAACTGGCTGGTCTGGAAGAAGCGCCGCAGGAACACCTCCAGCCATTTGCGGATTTCCGCGAGGCTGTAGCTTCCCTTCCACGCGCTCCAGGCGAGGAAGGCGACCTTGGCGGGCGCGTAGCCGAAGCGCAGCGTGTAGTAGAGGTGGAAGTCCTGCAGTTCGTAGGGGCCGACGGTGTCCTCGGTCTTCTGGCTGCCGGGGATCAGCTCCGGCGATATTTCCGTCGCCAGTACGCGCTCCAGCGCCTTCTTCACCGCAAGGTCGAACTGGCCTGAGGCGGCGACCCAGCCGATCAGGTACTGCACCAGGGTCTTGGGCACGCTGACGTTGACGTTGTAGTGCGACATATGGTCTCCAACGCCATAGGTCGCCCAGCCCAGCGCCAGCTCCGAGAGGTCGCCCGTGCCCACTACCAGACCGCCATGGTGGTTGGCGAGCCGGAACAGGTGGCTGGTGCGCTCGCCCGCCTGCACGTTCTCGAAGGCGATGTCGTATTGCTTGCGGCCCTTGGCGAAGGGGTGGCGGAGGTCGCGGAACATCTGCATGCAGGAAGGGCGGATGTCGATCTCCTCCGCGCTCGCGCCCACCGCGCGCATCAGCTGCCAGGCGCTGGAGCGCGTGCGTGTCGAGGTGGCGAAGCCAGGCATGGTGTAGGCGAGGATGTTCCTGCGCGGCAGCGAGAGCTCGTCCATGACGCGTGCGCAGACCAGCAGCGCCTGGGTGGAGTCGAGGCCGCCCGAGACGCCGACGATGAGCTTTTTCGTTCCTGTAGCGCGCATGCGCGTGGCGAGGCCTTCCACCTGGATGCGGTAGACCTCCTCGCAGCGCGCGTCGCGCGTCGCCGGGTCGGACGGTACGTAAGGGAAGCGTTCGATTTTTCTCTTTAGTTTCAAAATGCCTTTGAAAAAAGGCAAAGAGAATTCAATCATCCTGAATCGCCCGATTTCGGCAGCGTGGCGGCGCGCCGATTCGCCGAAGGAGTTCTGCCGCATGCGGTCAGCCTCGAGGCGCTCGAGGTCGATGTCCGCCAGCGTGAGCTGGGCGCTCGTGGCGAAGCGCTGCGACTCGGCGAGCATGGAACCGTTCTCGAACGCCATGGCGTGGCCGTCCCAGGCGAGGTCGGTGGTGGATTCGCCAGCGCCGGCCGCACTGTAGAGGTAGGCGGCGATGCAGCGCGCCGATTGGTTGGCGGCGAGGTCGCGGCGGTACTGTTGCTTGCCGATCACCACGTTGGAAGCCGAGAGGTTGGCGATCACCGTCGCCCCCGCGAGCGCGGCGTGGGAGGAGGGCGGCACCGGCACCCACAGGTCTTCGCAGATCTCGGCGAACAGCCGCAGTCCCGGCTGTTCCTTGCTCTCATAAATCAGAGGCCCCAAAGGAACGCTCTGTCCGGCCAACCTGACTTCCCGTACCGCCCCGTCACCGGGAGTGAACTGGCGCAACTCGTAGAACTCGCGGTAGTTCGGCAGGTAGGTCTTGGGCGTGAGGCCGAGCAGCCGGCCACGGCAGATGAAGGCGGCACAGTTGTACAGCTGGCCGCTCGCGACGACCGGCAGGCCGACGAAGGCGGCAATCGGCAGGGACTTCGTGCGCGCGAGCAGCCATGCGAGCGCGGCCTCGGACGCGCGCAGCAGGGCCTGCTGGTGGAAGAGGTCTTCGCAGCTATAGGCCGAAAGCCCGAGTTCCGGGAACACCGCGACAACCGCTTTCTGCTGCGCCGCCTGGCGCATCAACGCCAGCGTGGCAGCGGCGTTGGCCATCGGATCGCCGATGCGCACCAGCGGCGTGGCGAGCGCCACGCGCGCGAAGCCGTGCCGGTAAAGGTTGAAAAACTCGCCGCGCGCAGCCATGGAACGTCATTTTACGCCTGTTCCTATATGGTGTATAAAGCCATATGTATCAGGAGCGCGTCGTGCTGGCAGATGGAGTGGTGTTCGAGCTCGCGTTCAGGTCCGCTGCGGACTTCCGGCTGGCCTGCCTGAAAGGCAAGCGGCTGCTGGTCGAGTACCGCAGCGGGCGCGCCTACGCGTTCAAGTCAGTGGAAAAACTCAGGTACGACTTCGAACGCGATGCCGAAGACGCTCTACGTCAGGGTTAGCGGGCAAGCCGACGCGCTCGATCGCTTCGAGGCCGCCTGGCACCTTGCCTCGGGCCGCCGTCCGCCGGCGCCGCTCGCGCTGCTCTCCTTCGCCGACCTGCCGCTCCTGATGAAAAACCTGACGCCCGCGCGCTGGGAGCTGCTGCGGGAGCTGAAAAAGGCGGGGCCGGTGACGATCTTCGCGCTGGCGAAGCTGCTCGAGCGGGATTACAAGAACGTGCACACGGACGTTGCGCGCCTTGTTGAATTGAACCTGATCGGAAAAAACCAGGACGGGAAAATAAGCGTGTCCTGGGGGGCGGTGCGCGCGGAACTCAGGCTCAACGCCTGAGGGCGTTCCTTACAGCCAGCCAGCCTTGCGGAAGCGCAGGAACAGCACCACGTCGATCACCACCATCAGACCCAGCGCGAACGGGTAGCCCCAGATCCATTTCAGCTCCGGCATGTTGTCGAAGTTCATGCCATACACGCCGGCGATCATGGTCGGCACCGCCACCAGCGCGGCGTAGGCGGCGAGGCGCTTGGTGACTTCGCTCTCGCCGATGGTGATCATGGCGAGGTTGACCTGCAGCGCGGTATTCACGGTATCGCGCAGGGAATCGAGCGACTGGTTGAGGCGCACCAGGTGGTCGTAGACGTCGCGGAAATACTCGCCGAGCCCCGCGCAGACCGCCGGCACGCGCCCGCCGTAGAGCTTGCCCACCGCGTCCATCAGCGGCGCGGTGGCATGCTTGAGCGTGGTGACCTTCTGCTTGACGTAGTAGAGCGCCTCGATGTTGGCGCGGGCGGAAGTGTTGGCGAAAATCCGCTCCTCGATCGCCTCGAGCTCGGTTTCGATCGTATCGAGCACCGGGAAATAGCGGTCCACCACCGCGTCCATCAGCGCGTAGAGCACGTAGCCCGAGCCGTGGCGCAGCAGCTCGGGCTCGCGCTCGCAGCGCGCGCGCACGCCGAGGAAGCCCTGCTCGGTGCGGTTGCGGACCGAGAGCACGTAGTTGGACCCGGTGAAGATGTTCACCTCGCCGACATGGAGTTCCTCCCCGACGGCTTCCACCACGTGCAGCACGGTGAAGATCTCGCTGCCGTATTCCTCGATCTTGGGGCGCTGGTGGCCGTGGCGCGCGTCCTCGACCGAGAGTTCGTGCAGGTCGAACTGCTGGGTCATCGCGTCGAGCTCGGCATCCGACGCATCGCGCAGCGCCACCCAGACGAAGCAGCCCGGCTTGGCGAGATAGTCGTGGATCTCGTCCTGCGCGATGTCGGCGAGCTTCTTGCCGTCCTGGTAGACGACGCAGTTGACTAGCATGAATAATGATACCGTGAGCGCCATCGACCAGACTGCGGCCCCTGCCCCTGCCAAGACGCGCGACGCGGCGACCGTCGTCGTGCTGCGCGACGCCGCGCGCGGCGTGGAGGTGTACCTCGTCAAACGCAGCCGCACGGTGGATTTCATGGCCGGCGCGCACGTCTTTCCCGGCGGCAGGCTGGACCAGGCCGACAGCGCCCCGTCGGCCTGCGCGCTGCTTTCGGCCGATGTGGCGGTACTGCGCGAGCGCCTCGGCGAGCCGCTGCCGGCGACCCACGCGGCGGGCCTGTTCGTCGCCGCGATCCGCGAAACCTTCGAGGAAGCCGGACTGCTGTTGGGGCGCCTCGCGGCCGGCTGGAGCATGAACGATGCGCGCCACGCGGTTGCCAACGGCGCACAATTCTCGACCCTCATCGAACGGCTCGACGCCCTGGCGCTGGTGCCCTGGGTGCGCTGGGTGACGCCCGAAATTTCGCCCAAGCGCTTCGATGCGCGCTTCTTCCTCGCCCGCGCGCCGGAGGGCCAGGAACCGCGGGTGGACGGCCATGAAGCGACCGAGGGCTTGTGGATCACGCCGCAGGACGCCCTGCAGCGATGGGAGGGCGGCAGCATGCTGCTCGCGCCGGCCACCGCCAAGAGCATCGAAATGCTTGTCGCATATTCGACTGTAGCGGCCGCACTTGAGGCCGCCGCGAGGCGGACTCCCCCTGTATCGATGCCGGTGGTCTGGAGCGACAGGGAGAGCGGGCGGGCCTATATCTCGCTTCCGGGGGACCCGCGCCATCCGGCGCCTGACGCGCTCGGCGGGGCGATCCGCCGTTTCCACCTCGCGGAGGGCCGTTACCGCAGCGTAAAAGCGACCTAGGGCGCCAAAGTTAAAATACGCCATGCCCAAGATCAGCCAGCGCGCGCAATCCCTCGGTACCGAAAACGCCTTCGTCGTGCTCGCCGAAGTCACGGCGCTTGCGCGCCAGGGCAAGGACATCATCAGCTTTTGCATCGGCCAGCCCGACTTCCCGGCGCCGCAGCACGTGCAGGAGGCCGGCATCCGCGCCATCCGCGAAGGCAAGCACGGCTACACGCCATCGGCCGGCATCGATCGCTGCGCGAGGCGGCGGCTAAGTACCTGGCCGGCATGCGCGGCGGCCTGCCGATCCGGCCCGAGGACGTGGTGATCGGCGCAGGCGCGAAGCCCTTTATCGCCTACGCCATCCTCTCGACCACGGACCACGGCGCGGGCGACGAAGTGATCTACCCGAATCCAGGCTTTCCCATCTACGAATCGCAGATCCTCGCCAACGGCGCGAAGCCGGTGCCGGTGCACCTGAAGGAAGACCGGGATTTTGCCTTCGATCCGGCGGAGCTGGAAAAGCTCGTCACGCCGAGAACGAAACTCCTGATATTGAATTACCCGCACAATCCGACGGGTGGTTTACTTGGCAAGAAAGAATTACAGGCAATTGCGGCAATACTGCAAAAGCATCCCCAGGTCTGGGTTTATGCCGATGAGATCTATTCGCGCCTGTGCTTTTCGGGCGAGTTCTTCTCCATCGCCCAGGTGCCCGGCATGTACGAGCGCACCATCATTTGCGATGGCGCCTCCAAGACCTGGGCCATGACCGGCTGGCGCATCGGCTTTGCATCCAACCCCGTGCTCGCGCCCGCTTTCACGCGCTGGATCACCAACACCGAGTCCTGCGCCTCGCAAATCTCGCAATGGGCCGCGATCGAGGCGATCACGGGACCGCAGGACGCGGCCGAAATGATGAAGCAGAGTTTTCTCGAGCGCGGGAAACTGATTGTCCGGCTGTTGAACGAGGTACCGGGCGTCAGGTGCCGCACCCCCGGCGGCGCGTTCTACGCCTGGCCCAATGTCACCGAGGCCTGCCGCATGATCGGCGCCGCCGATTCGGAGGAGTTCCGCAAGCGCCTGCTCCACGAAGCCGGCGTGGCAGTGCTCGCCGACATCCATTTCGGCGCGCGCGTGCCCGGCGAAGGCCAGCATGTGCGCTTCTCCTACGCCGCTTCGAACGAGATGATCGAGAAGGGCGTTGCGCGCATGGCGGACTTCATCCGGAGGAACACCCGGAAGGTGGCGTGAAGTGAGCGTTTGGCGGCCCAGCGTCACCGTCGCGGCGGTGATCGAGCGCGACGGCAAGTTCCTCATCGTCGAAGAGCTGCAGGACGGCCGCAAGGTGCTGAACCAGCCCGCCGGCCGCCTCGACCCGGGCGAGACGGTGATCGAAGCCTGCGCGCGCGAAGTGCTCGAGGAAACCGCGCACCGGTTTGCGCCCGCGGCGCTGGTCGGCATTTACCGCTGGCTTTACCAGCCTGCCGATACCACTTTCCTGCGCTTCTGCTTTTCGGGCTCGATCACCGGCGTCGAAGCCTCGAGGCCGCTGGACAAGGAAATCGTGGCGCTGCACTGGCTGAATGCCAGGGAGATCAGGGCGGCCGCCGCCCAACATCGCTCGCCGCTCGTGCAGCAGTGCGTGGACGACTACCTCGCGGGGCGCGAATTCCCGCTTACCGTGCTCTCCAAGAGCTATGGGTGAGCGCATCGTCGTCGGCATGTCGGGCGGGGTGGATTCCGCGGTGGCCGCGCTGTTGCTGAAGCGCGAGGGCTACGAAGTGGTGGGCCTGTTCATGAAGAACTGGGAGGACGACGATACCGACGCGTACTGCTCCACGCGCCAGGACCTGCTCGATGCGGCGGCGGTGGCGGACGTGATCGGCGTGGAGCTGGAAGCGGTGAATTTCTCCGCCGAGTACAAGGATCGCGTCTTCTCCGAGTTCCTGCGCGAGTACCAGGCCGGCCGCACGCCCAATCCGGATGTGCTGTGCAACGCCGAGATCAAGTTCAAGGCCTTCCTCGACCACGCCATGGACCTGGGCGCGACGCGCATCGCCACCGGCCACTACGCGAAGGTGGTGGAGAAGAAAGGGCTTTACGAGCTGCACCGCGGCGCGGATGCGACGAAGGACCAGAGCTACTTCCTTCACCGGCTCAATCAGCAGCAGCTTTCGCGCGTGATGTTCCCGATCGGGAACGTGGAAAAGACCGCAGTGCGCCGCATCGCCGCCGAAGCGCGCCTGCCGAACCACGCGAAGAAGGACTCGACCGGCATCTGCTTCATCGGCGAGCGGCCGTTCCGCGAGTTCCTCAAGCGCTATCTCGCGCGCGAACCCGGGCCCATCAAGGATTCGTCCGGGAAAACGATAGGACGTCATATCGGGCTCGCCTTCTATACGATCGGCCAGCGCAAGGGCATAGGGTTGGGCGGCGCGGGCGATGCGTGGTACGTGGCCGACAAGGATATGGCGGCCAATACGCTCACGGTGGTGCGGGGCCACGACCACCCGCTGCTCATGAAGAGCTCGCTGCGGGCGCAGGCGGCGAGCTGGATCGCGGGCCCGCCGGCGCCGGGCTCGACGCATTCGGCCAAGACGCGCTACCGCCAGGCCGACTCGGCCTGCATCGTGACGCGCTCGGACGAGGAAGAAATCGCGCTGGAATTCGCCCAGCCGCAATGGGCCGTGACGCCCGGACAGTCGGTGGTGCTCTACGAAGGGGCCGCCTGCCTCGGCGGCGCCGTGATCAGCTAAATCAGGGACAGACCCCTATTTCCCAAGAACGGAAATAGGGGTCTGTCCCTGTTTTTGCTAGGCAGCAGGTGGTGGGGTTTCCGCGAACGCGGGCCGCTCCATCAGCTTGTCGTAATGGCGCTCGAGGTTGGGGTAGTCGCCGCGCCATTCGACGCCGCCCGGCTTGCGGAAGCTGATCCAGCCCAGGCAGCAGCCGAGCGCGATGTCCGCCAGCGTATAGCGATCGCCGTGGCACCAGGCCTTGTCGCCCAGCTCCGCGGCGAGCATGGCGAGGCCGCGGCGCAGCTTGCCGATCTGCTTGTCGGACCAGTCCTTGCTCTGCTCCTTCTTCGGCCGCAGCGACTCGTAGCGGATCAGCAGGCCCGCGTCCAGGCACCCATCGGCGAGCGCCTCCCACCGGCGCACCGCGACGCGCTCGCGGTTGTCGTCCGGGATCAGGCGCGAGATCGGCGACACGCTGTCGAGAAACTCGACGATGACGCGCGAATCGAACAGCGCCGTGCCGTCGTCCAGCAACAGCGTGGGCACCTTGCCGAGCGGATTGAGGGCGTTGACAGGGTTTTCGGCCGGCAGAACGTCCACGACCTCGAAATCGCAATCGATCTTCTTTTCCGCCAGCACGATGCGCACCTTGCGGGTGTAGGGGCTGGGAACGGAGCCGAGGAGCTTCATGGCGGGCGCGAATTATATAATACGAACCATGGCCTCCGCGCTCACCGCACTCTCGCCGCTGGACGGCCGTTACGCAGGGTCGATGGATGCCCTGAGGCCCTACTTCAGCGAGTACGCGCTCATCCGTTACCGCGTGCGCGTCGAGCTGGCCTGGCTCGTGGCGCTCGCTGCCGAACCGGCGATCGCCGAACTCAAGCCCTTCTCGCGCCAGAGCGTGAGGGCGCTCAAGGCCCTGGTGGCGAATTTCAGCGAAAGCGACGCCGGGAAGATAAAGACGATCGAAGCCAGGACCAATCACGACGTCAAGGCGATCGAGTACTGGCTGAAGGCCGGGCTGGGCAAGAACCGGGAAGTACAGGGGGCGCTCGAATTCATCCACTTCGCCGCCACCTCCGAGGACATCAACAATCTGTCCTACGCACTGATGCTCGCCGAGTCGCGCGAGCGCGTGATGCTGCCCAGGCTGGATGAGCTCGTGGCAGTGCTGCGCGAGGGCGCGCACCGCCACGCCGCGCTGGCGATGCTCTCGCGCACCCACGGCCAGCCGGCTTCGCCGACCACACTGGGCAAGGAACTCGCCAATTTCGTCCACCGCCTGCGGCGCGCCCGTACGCGCATCACGGCGGTGCCGTTGCTGGGCAAGATGAACGGCGCGGTCGGCGGCTATCACGCGCACGCCATCGCCTATCCGAATTTCGACTGGGAGCGCTTCTGCGGCCGCTTCGTGCAGTCCCTCGGGCTGGAGTTCAATCCCTATACGACCCAGATCGAGCCGCACGATTCCTATGCCGAGCTGTTCGACGCCTACGCGGCGGCCAACGCCGTCCTGCTCGACCTGGACCGCGACCTGTGGGGCTACATCTCGCTCGGCTACTTCCGCCAGCGCACGATAAAGGGCGAAGTGGGCTCCTCGACCATGCCGCACAAGGTCAACCCGATCGATTTCGAGAATTCCGAAGGCAACATCGGTATTGCCAATGCGCTGCTGCGCCACCTGTCGGACAAGCTGCCGGTGTCGCGCTGGCAGCGCGACCTGTCCGACTCCACCGCGCTGCGCAACGCCGGTTGCGCGCTCGGACACTCGCTGTTGGGTTACACCTCCTGCCTGCGCGGTCTGGGCAAGCTCGAAGCCGACCCGCGCCGCATCGCGGAGGACCTCGAGGCCAATTGGGAAGTGCTGACTGAGGCGGTGCAGCAGGTGATGCGCCGCCACGGCGTCGCCGGCGGTTACGAGAAACTCAAGGCGCTTGCGCGCGGCAGGAAGCTGGATGCGAAGCAGCTTTCCACGCTGATCCGCGGCCTGCCGATTCCGGCGGAAGCGAAAAAGCGGCTCCTCGCACTCAAGCCTTCGTCCTACACCGGTCTGGCCGCGCGGCTCGCCAAGCGCATCTGAGCCGCGGATGATCTACGCCGCGACGATTTTCCTGTCTTCATTCCTGCTGTTCCTCGTGCAGCCGCTGATCGCGCGCCAGATCCTGCCCTGGTTCGGCGGCACCGCAGCGGTGTGGACGACCTGCATGCTGTTTTTCCAGACGCTGCTGCTCGCGGGGTACGCCTACGCACACGCGACCAACGCGAAGCTGCAGCCGCGCGAGCAGGCAGTGGTGCACACGGTGCTGCTCGCGGCCGCGCTCGCGCTGCTGCCGATTGCGCCCAACGCAATGTGGGCGCCGACGGGTGCCGAGGAGCCGATCACGCGCATCCTGCTGGTGCTCACGGCAACCGTGGGACTGCCCTACCTGCTGCTCGCTTCGACCAGCCCGCTATTGCAGGCCTGGTTCGCGCGCGCGCGGCCCGGCGTCGATCCCTATCGCCTCTTCGCGGTGTCGAACCTGGCCTCGCTGCTGGCGCTGGTCGGCTATCCGCTCGCGGTCGAGCCCTTCCTGGGTGGCCGCGAGCAGGTGATCTGGTGGTCCATCCTGTTTGTTCTTTTTGCCGTTTTTTGTGCCGGATTGTCCTGGTCCATTTCAGGGAAAAAAGAAGAAAAGAAAAAAACAATGGAGAACACCGCGCCGCCGCGCCGCGCCGACTACTTGCTCTGGCTGGCGCTCTCGGCCACCGGGTCGGTGCTGCTGCTCGCGGTGACCAACCACGTGACGCAGAACGTCGCGGCCATCCCGCTGCTGTGGCTCGCGCCGCTCACCCTGTACCTGCTCACCTTCATCCTCGCCTTCGAGGGCGGCATCCTGGGCTTCAACCTGTACCGGGCGGAGATTTTCTGGACGGTGGTCCTCGTCTGGCTGTGCGGCATGGCCTGGATGCTGGTCGACTCCCGCTACCAGTTCGACCTGTGGCTGCAGGCCGGCATGTTCCTCTCGGGCCTGTTCGTCGGCTGCATGTTCTGCCACGGCGAGCTGTATCGCGCGCGGCCGGCGGCGCGGCACCTGACCGCGTTCTACCTCACCATTTCGGCCGGCGGCGCGATCGGCGGCCTGCTGGTCGCAGTCGTGGCGCCGCTCGCCTTTCGTGCCTATGACGAGCTCGGCATTTCGCTGATCCTGCTCGCGGTGCTTGCGGCGGTGCGCTTTGCGTCAGTCAACCGATTCGCGCGCTGGGGGAGCCTGGCCGTGCTGCTCGCGGTGGCCGCTTGCACCACGTACGACAGCTCGCGCTTCGCCAAGGACGTGCGCGTATCGGCGCGCAATTTCTACGGCGTTCTGCGGGTGAAGGAGTACGGCGGCGCGGACCGGAGCTACCACCTGCGCCGGCTCGTGCACGGCGCAATCATGCACGGCGAACAGGACATGGTCACGGACGGACGGCGCCGGCCATCGACCTATTACCAGACCAGTTCGGGCGTGGGCGCCGCGGTGGTGGCGAAACAGGCGAAGGGCGCGATGCGCGTCGGCGTGATCGGGCTGGGGACCGGGACCCTCGCCGCGTACGGGCGCAAGGGCGATGTCTACCGCTTCTACGAGATCAACTCCCAGGTCATCGCGATCGCGCGCACCGAATTCAGCTACCTGGGCGACAGCGCGGCGACGATCGAAGTGGCCCTGGGCGATGCGCGCCTGAATCTCGAGCGCGAGCCGGCGCAGGGCTTCGACGTGCTCGCGGTGGATGCATTCTCCAGCGACGCGATCCCGGTGCACCTGATCACGAAGGAGGCCCTGGGCGTATACCTGCGGCACATGAAACGCGACGGCATCATTGCGTTTCACGTCTCCAACCGGTTCCTCAGCCTCGTGCCGGTGGTGGCGCGGCTGGCGCAGGAGCACGGCGCGCACGCGGTGCTGGTCTCGGACAAGGGCAAGGACGGCGACGACGACCACACCACCACCGACTGGGTGCTGGTGTCGCGCGAACGCAGCGCGCTCGAGGCGGCGGAGATCGAGGCGGTATCGCCCGAAACGCCCGAATCGAAGCCGGGCTGGCGCACCTGGACCGACGACTACTCGAACCTGGTGCAGATCCTCAGATAGTTCAGCGCAAGGCCGGCTACGGTGAGCTTCTTGCGCTCGTCGGCGATCTTTTCTCCGGGATTTGCCTTACGCGCGGAATGCGGCCTTGTCGGTACCCTGGTAGAGCGCCTTGACCTGGCGGCCGATCGCATCGGCGTGCGCAGCTAGCGCGGCCTCGTCCAGGTCGGCCTTCGGCCGCGGCTCCAGGTCGAAATGACCGTACGTGTCCGTGCCGCGAACGAGCGTCGCCGAGTCGCGCACCTTGGTCTGGCGCACGTAGGTCGGGATGTAGCGGATGGACATGCCGATGCGCCGGTCGTTGGTGCGGTTGGCATCCGAGCCGTGCACGAGCTTGATGTGGTGCAGGGACATTTCTCCGGCGCCCATCGCCAGACCCACCGCCTTCGACTTGTCTACCGCCACCGCGATTTCCTGCCCGCGGGACAGCAGATTGTCCTTGTGGAAGGTATCCACGTGCGGCAGCTGGTCGATCAGGTGGCTGCCTGGGATCACCTGCATGTAGCCGTTCTCCGGCGTGACCTCGGTGAAGGCGACCCACGCGGTGATGACGTGGTCGGGATCCAGGCCCCAGTAGGTCGAGTCCTGATGCCACGAGACGAAGCCGGGACTACTCGCTTCCTTGATGAAGAAATTGGTGGTCCAGCAGAGGATGTCCGGTCCGATGCAGTCCTCGACCGCGTCCAGCACTTTCGGATGGTGGACCAGCTCGTCGGCCCAGGTGAAAAGCAAGTGCATCTTGTGCCGCCAGTTGCCCTGGATCGGTTTGCCGGTCTTCGCCTCGTGCGCTTCCAGCGCGGCTCGATAGCGCTGCGCGTCGGCGGCGGACATCACGCGCACCGGGGAGTAGTAGCCGTCGCGCCGGTAGGCGGCGGTCGCGTCGCTGGACAGCAGTTTGGGCATCGATGGGGCTCCTGCAGCGGGCCTCGTCCCGCACCGTTGATATACTACATGCATATCACCGCAGTGCTGAAGGAGGCACGCATGGCCGAGGTCAGGGCGGGGACGTTTCCGGACGACGACCAAAGCTATGGCGTCGACGACAGGGAGCACGAAAAATTCCTCGGCCTCGTCCAAAAGCGCAGGCACGCGTAGCGGCGCGCGCGGGGCGCGGCGCCCGCGCCGGCGCCCCGCAGTCGCTTACCGACCGCGCCTACACCGCGCTGGAGGAAATGATCGTGCGCCTGGAGCTGCCGCCGGGCAGCGCGGTGTCCGAAGCGATCCTGTCAAAGCGCCTGCGCATCGGCCGCACGCCGATCCGCGAGGCGCTGCAGCGCCTCGCGCGCGAGCGGCTGGTGCAGATCCTGCCGCGCCGTGGCGTGATCGTCTCCGGCATCGACGTCAAGGCGCAGCTGCGCCTGCTGGAAGTGCGCCGCGAGCTCGAGCGGCAGGTGGCGCGCAGCGCCGCGCGTCGGGCGAGCGCGGAAGAGCGCGGCCGGTTCGGCGCATTGGCCACCGCATTCACGAAGGCCGCGCGCACCGGCGACGACGTGGCGTTCCTGCGCACCGACCGCGATTTCAACGAGTTGTGCCTCAAGGCGGCGCGCAACGAATTCGCCAGCACCGCGATGCAGCTGATGGCCTCCCTGTCGCGGCGCTTCTGGTTCCTGCACTACAAGCAGGCGGCTGACATGCCCGAAACCGCCAGGCTGCACGCCGACATCGCGCTTGCGATCGCCGCGGGCGATCCGGACGCTGCCGCGCGGGCCGCGGACGCCCTGCTGGACAACATCGAGACGTTCACGCGAAACACCGTGAGCACCGATTTTTGAGCGCTACAGCGGCACAGCACTCCGGGCGGCGCAAGCCTAGACATATGGCTAACATATCAGCACAATCCACGCTTTAGGAGGCGCCCATGGCAGAACTCGTCGACCGCCACGAACCCGCCGAGCGCCAGCTCAGGTTCCGCGAGCAGTACCAGGCGCAGATCCACCCGCTGTACAGCGGCCCGGTGCACGTCGGGGTGATGTATGCCGTCGGCCTGTCGGTCATCGCCTGGTGCGTGTCGCGGCTCGAGAACGCGGGCGTGGAATGGCTGCTCGTGCTCCCGGTGTTTTTCTTCTCCAACCTGTTCGAGTGGTGGATCCACAAATATGTGATGCACCGGCTGGTCGACGTGTGGGCGCTGCGGGCGATCTACGACCGGCACACGCGCCAGCACCACCAGTATTTCACCGACAGCGAAATGAGCGTCTCGACGACGCGCGAGTGGCGGGTCATATTCTTTCCGTGGCGGGCGCTGTTCACGTTCATGGCCCTCGGCACGCCGCTTGCGTTCCTGCTCGGCTGGCTGCTGAACCCGAATGTGGGCTACATCCTCATGGTGACGATGGTCGGCCAGTACCTGATCTACGAGACCTTCCACTACTGCTGCCACGTGCGCGACAACTGGTTCGTGCGCCACATGCCGTTCGTCAACACCATCCGGCGGCATCACTTTGCGCACCACAACTTCGGCATCATGATGACCTGCAACATGAACCTTACCTTCCCGATCGCCGACTGGGTGATGGGCACGAGCGACGTGAAACGCGGCCTGATCGGCACGCTTTTCAACGGCTACAATGAAGATTACGTGCGGCCCGAGCTCAAGCCGACGATCGAGCGGTTCCGCCGCCCGGACGCGCCGGTTTCGATCGATGGACCGATCATGGAGCCGGGCCGGCAGCAGCCGGCCTGAGCGGACACGCCAAGGAAACCGAGGAGGAATTACCTATGAAAAAGAGAGATTTTCTGAAGGCTGGAGCAGTCGCGGCTGCGCTAGCAATTCCTGCCGCTGCCCGCGCGCAGGGCGCCAGCTACAACTGGAAGATGGCCACCGGTTGGGGCGGCGGCCCGCTGATGGACATCGGCGCCAAGGCGTTCGCCGAGAAGCTGGAGCAGTTCAGCGGCGGCCGCTTCAAGATCCAGGTGTTCCCGGGCGGGGCGCTCGGCAACGCGCTGAAGGTCCCGGAAACGGTCAAGAACGGCATCGCCGAGCTAGGGCATACGTGGATCGGCTACGACTGGGGCAAGGACCCGACCACGGTCCTGTTCGGCGGCTATGCCGGGTCTTTCGACACCGAGCGCATGCTGCACTGGTTGTACGAAGCGGGTGGCGCCGACATGCAGCGCAAGTTCCGCGACGAGACCGAGGGCGTCGTTTCGCTGATCCTGTTCATCCGCACCGCAGAGGCCTTCCTGCATTCGAGAAAACCGGTGCGCACGCTGGCCGACCTGAAGGGCCTCAAGCTGCGCACGGCCGGCGCCTGGCTGGAGATGGCGAAGGGCCTGGGCGCGGCGCCGGTGACGACCGCCGGCGGCGACGTCTACCCGATGCTGGAGCGCGGCGCGCTCGACGCCACCGAGTGGGGCACGCTGTACGAGAACATTTCGATGGGTTTCCACAAGATCGCCAAGTACATCATCTATCCCGGCGTGCACCAGCCTACCGCGCCCTTTGAGCTGTGCATCAATAAAGAGGCCTGGGGCAAGCTTTCTGACGCCGACAAGAAGCTGGTGGAGACGGTCGCGAAGCTGGTGACCTTCGAGAGCTGGTTGAAGATCGGGCAGGAAGACGCCAAGGCGCTGGACTTCTACAAGAAGGCGGGCAACACCATCATCGAACTCGCTCCCGAAGTGCAGTACGCCGGGCGCAAGATCGGCCTGGACTGGGCGGACAAGACCGCCAAGGAGGGCAAGTACCCGCATTTCGCCGCGGTGCTCGAGAGCCAGAAGGCGCACGATGCGCTCTGGAAAGGCGCCGCAGGCTGGCGTACCGTCAAGGTCAAGAACTGAGGCCGCGCTGCTGGCTCGAAGGGGCGCTCACGCGCCCCTTTTTTTCGCGGTCGGCGCGCGGGAGGGAATCCCTTGGATGCGGTGATAAGAACGATTGAACGCCTGACCGGCAGCGTCGGTATTCTGGCATCGCTGGCGATCGTGCCCCTGGTTGCGGCAACCTGCTACGAGGTTTTCGCCCGCTACCTCTTCAATGCGCCGACGATCTGGGCCTACGAAGTGGGCTACATCCTCACCGGGTCGCATTTTCTGCTCGCGATGGCCTACACGCTGCGCGAAGGCGAACACATCCGCATCGACATTTTCAGCACCAGATTCTCGCCGCGCACACGCGCCGTCATCGATCTGGTCAGCTACACGGTGGTCCTGCCCCTGATGCTCTGGCTCACCTACGCCCTTTTCAGCCACCTCGCCACGGGCTTCCTGCGGCACGAGCGCAGCGGCCAATCGGCGATGAACCTGCCGGTCTGGCCGTTTCGCGTGGTGTTCCTGGTCGCGTTCAGCCTGCTCGCCCTGCAGATTTTCGCCGAAGTGATCAAGACCATCCGCAGGTTCCGTTCGGGCGGGGCAGGGTGATGGATTTCCTGCCGTTCTTCATGCTGCCGGTGGCATTCACCCTGATGTTCCTGGGTGTGCAGGTGGCCTTTTCGATGATGATTACCGCGGTGCTGTTCGGCCTGGTGATCTTCGGCAACCGCGTCATCTTCCAGTTCGTGGAGAAGATCGAGGACATCTCGTCCAATTTCGTGTTCGCCGCGGTGCCGCTGTTCGTGTTCATGGGCGCGATGCTGGAGAAGTCGGGCATCGCCGACAAGCTGTTCGAGGCGATCCACATCTGGACGCGGCGCCTGCCGGGGGGGCTCGCGATCGCGACCATCCTCATGTGCATCATTTTCGCCGCCTCGAGCGGCGTCATCGGCGCCACCGAATCGGTGGTGGGCCTGCTCACCATCCCGATCATGCTGCGCTACGGCTACGACAAGGCCCTGATTTCGGGCGTCATCACCGCGGGCGGTTCGCTCGGCACCATCATCCCCCCCTCGGTGGTGGCGGTGGTGATGGGTCCGCTCGCCAACGTATCGGTGGGCGACCTGCTCTACGGCATGGTGTTCCCGGGGCTGATCATGGCCGGGCTGTACCTGGTCTACATCCTGGTCCTGTGCGTGCTGCAGCCACGGCGCGGCCCGCGCATCCCGCCTGAGCCCGGCGACCCCAGCTTCGGCGAAAAGCTCTGGATCACCACGCGCAATCTGGTGCCGCCGCTGTTCATGATCTTCGCGGTGCTGGGTTCGATCCTGCTCGGCTGGGCCTCGCCCACCGAAGCGGCGGCGATCGGCGCGCTCGCCTCGGTATTGCTGACCGCCCTCTACCGGCACTTCACCTGGGGCGGGCTGTACGAGGCGCTGCTGAAGACGGTCAAGATCACCACCATGATCATGACGGTGCTGCTCGCCGGCACCCTCTTCACGGGCGTATTCATCGGCGGCGGCGGCATCAACACCGCCAGCATCCTCATCAACAAGATGCAGCTTTCGCCGTGGATGCTGCTCTCCCTGATGATGTTCATCATCTTCATCGCCGGCTTCTTCCTGGACTGGATCTCGATCGTGCTCATCTTCGTGCCGCTGTTCACGCCGCTCATCACGGCCGCGGGCTTCGACCCGGTGTGGTTCTGCGTGCTGTTCCTGATCATGATCCAGACTTCCTACCTCACCCCGCCGATGGCGCCGGCGATCTTCTACCTGCGCGCCGTGGCGCCGCCCGAGATCACCATCCGCGACATGTACCGCGGCGTGGTGCCGTTCATCGTCTTGCAGTGCGTGACGCTGGTGATCGCGATGGTTTACCCTCCGCTGGTGACTTGGCTGCCGAGCGTGATGCTGACCTTCAAATGAGGAGATTGCCATGACTCCAGAGCAGGTACTCGCCACCCCGCCGCGCGTGCTCACCCAGGCGCAGCGCGAGTTCTATTTCGCCGAGGGCTACCTCTGCATCGAGCGCGCCATCGGCGCGGACTGGATCGCCAGGCTGCGCGCCGCGACCGAGGAACTGGTCGAGCGCAGCCGCGCAGTGACGAAGTCGGATGCGGTGTTCGACCTCGAGCCCAAGCACCGCCCCGAGGCGCCGCGCCTGCGCCGCGTCTCGAACCCGGTCGAGCAGCATCCGGTCTTCTGGGAGTACTGCCTGCACTCGCCGCTGCCGGACATCGTCGCCGACCTGGTGGGGCCGGATGTGAAGTTCCACCACTCCAAGCTCAACTTCAAGTGGGCGCAGGGCGGCGAGGAAGTGAAATGGCACTACGACATCAGCTTCTGGCCGCATACCAACTATTCGCCCCTGACGGTGGGCACCTACCTGTACGACTGCGGCATGGAGCAGGGGCCTCTGGGCGTGATGCCGCGCAGCCACCTGATCGATCCGATGCTCTCGCAGTACGACTCCGGGGGAAACTGGACGGGATGCCTGTCGGAGGCCGACTGCGCGAAACTGGACCTGTCCAGGGCGGTGTTCCTGCCGGGTCCGGCCGGATCCCTGACCATCCATAACTGCCGCACCCTGCATTACTCCGCGAAGAACGAATCGGACCTCGGCCGGCCGCTGCTCCTGAACACGATGACCTCGGCGGACGCTTTTCCGTACACCGTGAACCCGATCAAGCCGAAGCATGACCAGTACGTCGTCCGCGGCAAGCGCGCCCTCTTCGCGCATCACGACCCGCGGCCCTGCCTGATTCCGCCGGACTGGTCGAAGGGCTATACCTCGATTTTCGCGCTGCAGCAGGAAGAGAAAGAGGAGCTCGTCGCGCGCTGAAGCGGCCGACGCCGTCGGCTGAACCGCCACTTTCACGGGAGAACCGCAATGGGCGCAGACGAGCCTCGCATCCTTCCAAAGACAGGGAGCTTTCTCGCCGAGGGGTCCAAACTCCCGACCGTCCGGATGGGCGTGCTTGAAGGTCAGGCGAGCGCCGGGCACGTTGACCTCAAGCCCCTGATGGTGGGCGAGGACATGTTGATGATCGAGCTCTTCGAGAAGGCCGGCGTGCGCGTGCCTGAGCACTCGCACGACGATCACGAGTCGGTGGTCTATCTGGTCAAGGGAAGGATGAGGCTCGTGATCGATGGCAAGGAATTCATCGCGCAGGCCGGGGACGCGTGGATCCATCCGAAAGGCGTGAAGCACTGGAGCGAAACCCTCGAGGACTGCCTGGCGATCGAGATCAAGTCGCCGCCGCGCAAGACCTGGAACACCTGATGCGGCTCCTGGTACTTCTCGGGATTGGTGACATTGATTTGGGCGATGTGGTAGGCAGGCATGGCTTTCCGCGCGGCGACCGGTTGCGGAATTGTCGAGCATAGAATGAAAGCACCATGACAGATTCCCTCGGTCACCGCGCCAAGTTCGGCGTGCTCGCCCCCTCCACCAACACCTCGGTGCAGCCCGAGTTCGACGCCATGCGGCCTTGGGGCGTGACGCACCACCACTCGCGCCTTGTCATCCCCGACAGCAAAGTCACCGGCGACAAGAGCTTCCTCGCGATGATGGATGGCATCCGCAACGCCCTTTTCCCGGCGTTCGAGGCGGTGCTGACTTGCAGCCCGGACTACGTGGTGCTCGGCATGTCCGCCGAGACTTTCTGGGACGGCCTCAAGGGCTCGAAGAAGTTGCAGCGCGCGCTCGACAAGGTAGCGAAGGTGGGCGTGTGCATGGGCTCGGACGCCTGCCAGGCCGCGCTACGTGCGTACGGGCGCAACATCAAGCGCCTGGGCATCATCACCCCCTACATGCCGGTCGGCGACCGCCAGGTTTACCGCTTCTTCACCGAGTGCGGCTTCGAAGTGGTGAACCTCCTCGGCCTCAAGTGCAGGAGCCCGCAGCTCATCGCGCACGAGTCGAAGCGCACGCTGCGCGACGCCATCAACAGCGTGAACAAGGGCAAGGTCGACGCCATCGTGCAGGTCGGCACAAACCTCGCCATGGCGGAAGTCGCCGCCATGGCCGAGTTCTGGCTCGACAAGCCGGTGCTCGCCATCAACACCGCCACCTACTGGTACGCGCTGCGCCAGTACGGCATCAAGGACAGGATCCACGGCTGGGGCTCTCTCCTGGCGGAGCACTGAGACATCGATTTGAGAATAGTCGACTACCCCGCCGTGTAGCCGCCATCCACCGGCAGCGCCACGCCGGTCACGTATGCGGCTTCGTCGCTCGCCAGATAGAGGATCGCCGCCGCGATCTCCTCCGGCTGGCCGAAGCGGGCCAGCGGGTAGCGCTTGAGCACAGCCTGCGCCCAGGCCGGATCGCGCCGCAGCGCGGCGGTCATCGGGGTCTCGATCACGCCCGGGCAGACGCAGTTCACCCGCACTTTCGGCGCCCATTCGAGCGCCATCTGGCGAGTGAGGTTGACGATCGCGCCTTTCGATGCCGCGTACGCCACGCCGGTGGAGCCGCCAACCAAGCCGAAGATCGATGCGAGGTGCGTGATCGACCCGGCGCCGCTCTCCAGCAGTGCCGGTAACGCCGCGCGTGAAGCCAGGTAGCTGCCGTTGAGATTGATATCGACCACGCGTCGCCACTCCCCGGCCGTCGGTGTCGGGCCGGGCGTCTCGGGCCGCACCCCCGCCGAGTTCACCAGCGTGGTCAGGGCGCCGAAGCGCGCGAGCGCGGCCTGCACCATGCGCGCGCAGGCCGCCTCGTCCGTGACATCGGCACTCAACGCGATCGCCGCACCGCCCTGCGCCTCGATCCTCTGCGCGGTCTGCGTGGCGGCATCCTCGGCGACATCCACGCACGCGAGCTTCGCTCCTTCGGCGGCGAACCGCAGCGCCGTGGCGCGGCCCAGCCCCGATCCCGCGCCGGTCACCAGCGCGACCTTTCCGTTCATCCGCATCCTAGACGACTGCGCCCTCATTCTTGTCGTCGAGGGGATTTTTCTTCGGCGCGTGCACGAACTGGGCGCGATCGACGCCGAGCCACATGACGAGCGGGCTCGCCACCAGCACCGAGGAGTAGATGCCGAAGCAGATGCCGATGGTGAGCGCGAGCGCGAAGTAGTGCAGCGCCGGGCCGCCAAAGAGCAGCATGGTGGTGGCCATGGCCTGGGTGCAGGCGTGCGTGATGATGGTGCGCGAGATGACGCCGGTAATGGCGCTGTCGATCACCTCGGGCACGGAAGCCTTCCGCATCTTGCGGAAGTTCTCCCTCACCCGGTCGAACACCACCACCGACTCGTTCACCGAGTAGCCGAGCACCGCGAGCACCGCCGCGAGCACGGGCAGGGAGAATTCCCACTGGAACAGGGCGAAGAATCCCAGGATGATGATCACGTCGTGCAGGTTGGCGATGATCGCGGCGAGGCCGAAGCGCCACTCGAAGCGGATCCAGAGGTAGATGACGATGCCCACGGCGGTCACGAGCAACGCCAGCGCGCCGTATTCGGCCAGTTCCTCGCCGACCTGCGGCCCGACGAATTCGACGCGCCGCACCTCGGCGGTGGCGTCCTCGGTCTTGAGCAGGGCGGTGACCTTCTGCGACACATCGGCGGTCGATTGGCCCTTCACCACCGGCAGGCGGATCAGCACGTCGCGCGAGGAACCGAAATTCTGCACTTCGCCCTTGAGACCGGCTTTGTCGAGCGTCTCGCGGATCGCCTCGACTTTTGCGGCGTCCTTGTAGTTCACCTCGACCAGCGTGCCGCCGGTAAATTCAACCGAGAAATGCAGGCCGTTGTAGGCGAGGAAGAAGACCGCGGCGGCGAAGGTGGCGAGCGAAATGATGTTGAAGACGAGCGCATGCCGCATGAAGGGAATGACGCGGCGGATTTTGAAGAATTCCATGCGTGCCCGGTGTCCCTATTTCCAGCCGGTATCGCCGATCGCGAGGTGCGCGATCTTGCGGCGGTGGCCGTAGGTGAGGTTGACGATCGCGCGCGATACCACGACCGAGGAGAAGATCGAGGTCAGGATGCCCAGGCAGTGCACCACCGCGAAGCCGCGCACCGGCCCCGAGCCGAAGATGAGCAGCGACAGGCCCGCGATCAGGGTGGTGACGTTGGAGTCCAGAATCGTGCCCCAGGCGCGTTCGTAGCCCGCCGCGATCGCCGCCTGCGGCGACTGGCCGCCGCGTATTTCCTCGCGAATGCGCTCGTTGATGAGGACGTTGGCGTCGATCGCCATGCCCAGCGTGAGCGCGATCGCCGCGATGCCCGGCAACGTCAGCGTCGCCTGCAGAAGCGAGAGCAGCGCCACGAGGAAGAGCAGGTTGACGCCCAGCGCGATGGAGGAAAACACGCCAAAGAGGGTGTAGTACGCGCTCATGAAGACGACGATCGCGACGAAGCCCCACTTGGTGGCGTTGAAGCCCTTCTCGATGTTCTCCTTGCCCAGCGATGGGCCGACCGTGCGCTCCTCGATGATCTCCATCGGCGCAGCGAGCGAGCCGGCGCGGATCAGCAGAGACAGGTCGTTGGTCTCGGTGGGCGTGAAGCTGCCGGTGATCTGGAAGCGGCTGCCGAATTCGCCCTGGATGGTCGCCACCGAGATCGCCTCGCCCTTGCCCTTCTCGATGAGGATGATCGCCATCAGGTGCTTCAGGTTCTCGCGCGTGGCCTGGCGCATGACGCGGCCCGCCGTCTCGTTCAGCTCCACCGACACCGCCGGGCGCTGGTCGTTGTCGAATGTCGCCGATGCGCCGATGAACTGGTCGCCGGTCACGAGGATCTGCTTTTTCACCGGCACCGCGCTCACGCTGCCGTCGCGCTTGCGCTCCGGGAAGACATCGACGTTGAAGCTGCTGCCCGAGCGCATCGCTTCCCCATCGACCAGCCGCACTTCGAGGGTCGCGGTGCGCCCGAGGATGTCCTTCGCCTTGGCCGGATCCTGCACGCCGGGCAGCTGCACGACGATGCGGTCGATGCCCTGTTGCTGGATCACCGGTTCGGCGACCCCGAGCTGGTTTACGCGCCGGTGCAGGGTCACGATGTTCTGCTTCACCGCGAGGTCCTGTTCGTTCTTCAGCGCTTCGGGCTTGAGCGTCGCGACGATCATGAAATCCTGGCCGTCTTCGCGCTTGGCCAGGGTGAGCACCGGGATGAGCTGGCCGATGGCCGAGTTCGCCTCGTCGCGCGTCTTGGCGTCGCGAAAGCGCAGGCGCAGCGTCTGGCCTTCGCGCGCGATGCCGGCATGGCGGATGTTTTTTTCGCGCAGGCCGGTGCGCAGGTCGCCGGCGAAGGATTCCAGCCGCTTGACGAGCGCCGCCTGCATGTCCACCTGCAGCAGGAAATGCACGCCGCCCCTCAGGTCGAGGCCGAGGTACATCGGCAGCGCGTGCACCGCGGTGAGCCAGGCGGGCGACGAGGAAAGCAGGTTCAGCGCCACCACGTACTCGGGATTCTGCGGATCCGGGTTGAGCGTCTTCTCGATCAGGTCCTTCGCCTTCAGCTGCGTGTCGGAATCCGCGACGCGGATGCGCAGGCCGTGCAGATCAAGCAGCACGCCCGTGGTGGCGATCTGCCGGGCCTTCAATACCTGTTCGAGGCGCCCGAGCAGGGCGGCGTCCACCTTGACGGTGGCCTTGTTGCTCGAGACCTGGACGGCCGGCGCCTCGCCGAAGAAGTTCGGCAGCGTGAACAGCAGCGCTGCGGCGATCGTGACGCCGATCAGCGCGTATTTCCAGGCCGGGAAGCGGTTCACTTACTTGATGGTCTTTATCGTGCCCTTGGGCAGGAGCAGCTGCACGGCAGGCCTCTGGATCCTGATTTCGGTGTTCGGCGCGATTTCCAGCGTCGCGTAGTGCTCGTTGATCTCGATGATCTTGCCGATCAGGCCGCCCAGCGCGACGACTTCGTCGCCCTTCTGCAGCGCGTCGATCATCGCCTTCTGTTCCTTCGCGCGCTTCATCTGCGGCCGGATCATCAGGAAGTACAGCAGCACGAACATCAGAATGATGGGCAGGAAGCTCATCAGCCCGGCGTCGCCGCCGGTGGCCGGCGCTTGCGCGTAAGCAGGGGATATCAGCACGAAATTCCTCGCTAGAAAGGCGGAAAAGCCTGTAATTATAGCAGCTTGCGCTCTTCGAGCAGGCGCGCGGCGGTGTCCGCGAGTGTTCCGACCGCGATCGCGTCGCGCAGTTCCCTCATCAGTTGCAGGTAGTAATGCAGGTTGTGGATGGTATTGAGCCGCGCGCCGAGGATTTCGTTGGCTTTCTGCAGGTGGTAGAGATAGGCGCGGCTGAAGTTGCGGCAGCCATAGCAGGCGCAGGCCTCGTCGAGCGGGCGCGGATCGTCGCGCCATCTGGCGTTGCGGATCTTGACGTCGCCCGAGCGCGTGTAGAGCCAGCCGTTCCTCGCGTTGCGCGTCGGCAGCACGCAGTCGAACATGTCCACGCCCGCGAGCACCCCCCCGATCAAATCCTCCGGCGTGCCCATGCCCATCAGGTAGCGCGGCTTTTGCGCCGGCATCGCCTTGAGGACATGATTCATTCCCCGCGAACGGTCCGCCGGGGGCTCGCCGACCGCAAGCCCGCCGATGGCGTAGCCGTCGAATTGAATGTTCTGTAATTCCTTTAAGGAAACATCTCTTAGATCTTCAAAAACACTTCCCTGCACGATGCCAAACAAGGCGTTCGCATTGCCTTCATGGGCGCGTTTCGAGCGCTCCGCCCAGCGCATGCTCAATTCCATCGACTTGCGCGCCTGCTTCTCGGTTGCAGGGTAGGCCGTGCAATCGTCGAACACCATGACCACGTCGGAATTCAGGCTTTTCTGGATCCGCATCGACTCTTCGGGCGTGAGCAAAAGCTTGTCGCCGTTGACGGGAGAGGCGAAGCGCACGCCTTCTTCACTGATCTTTGTTTCAAGGCTGAAAACCTGAAAGCCACCGGAATCCGTCAGGATCGGGTGCTTCCAGCCCATGAATCCATGCAGGCCGCCGTGCTTCTCCACCACCTCGGTGCCCGGCCGCAACCAGAGGTGGAAGGTGTTGCCGAGCACGATCTGCGCGCCCAGGCCCGCCAGTTCCTCGGGCGACATCGCCTTGACCGTGCCGTAGGTGCCCACCGGCATGAAGGCGGGCGTGTCGACCTTGCCGTGGGCCAGCTCAAGGACGCCGCGGCGCGCGGCGCCGTCGCGATGGGTGACGGAGAATTTCATCGCGCGCGTTCGATCAGCATCGCATCGCCATAGGAGAAGAACCGGTAGTGTCGCTCGATGGCGTGCGCATAGGCGTGCTTGATTTTTTCGAGACCTGCGAAGGCCGCTACCAGCATCAGCAGGCTGGATTTGGGCAGGTGGAAGTTGGTGAGCAGCCGGTCCACGGCCCGGAAGCGGAAACCAGGATAGATGAAGAGGTCGGTTTCCCCTGAGGAAGCACCGCTGAGGGCGGCGCTCTCCAGCGCGCGCAGGGAGGTGGTGCCGACCGCCAGCACGCGCTTTCCTGCAATGGCTTTCCTTGTCGATGCCGGAATGAAATAGCGTTCGGCGTGCATGTGGTGTTCGGCGATGCTTTCGGTCCGCACCGGCTGGAAGGTGCCGGCGCCAACGTGGAGAGTGATTTTCGCAATATTTGCTTTTCTTTCCTGAATTCTTTTCAACATATTCAGATCGAAGTGCAACCCTGCCGTTGGCGCGGCGACCGCTCCGGGTCGGTCCGCGAAGACGGTTTGATAGCGCTCCGCGTCCTGGGGCCCCGGAGGATGGGTGATGTAGGGCGGCAGCGGCACGGCGCCGCAGCGCTCGAGCACCGCGGCGACGGGTTCAGCGAAGCGCACGCGCACCAGGTCGGACTCGCGGCCCAGCACCTCGACCGCCACGCCGTCGCCGACCGACAGGCGATGGCCCGCCTTGAGCGGATGGCCGGAGTGCGAGAGCGCAAGCGCCTCGCGCTCGCCCGTGATGCGCTCGACGAAGAGCTCGACCTTGCCGCCGGTGCTCTTCGTGCCGCGCAAGCGCGCCTTGATGACGCGCGTGTCGTTCAGCACCACTGCGTCGCTGGCGTCCACAAGACCGGGAAGTTCGGTGAAGGCGAGGTCCCTGAGCGCGCCGCTCCTGCCGTCGAGGTGCAGCAGGCGGCTCGCCGTGCGTTCGCTCGCAGGGTGCTGCGCGATGAGTTCGCCCGGGAGTTGGTAGTCGAAATCGGCGAGCTTCATTGCCAGACATTATAAAATTCGATTGGCAGCCGAAATGGCGGAATCGGTAGACGCAGCGGACTCAAAATCCGCCGGTGGCGACACCATGAGAGTTCGAGTCTCTCTTTCGGCACCAGCGGGCGGCGGCAATACCGCCGCCACGGCGAAAATGATTGGCGGGCGCGGGCCCCTTTTGCTGGACATCGCCTAGGGCCGGGCGTAGGCTTTGCCGCACTTTCCTCGGGGGGGGGAGGCAAGATGGCCAAGGCGCAGGTTCACCTGCTACCGGCGGCGCGCAACACGGTGATGGTGGTGGACGACCAGTCCACCAGCCGCGCCATTCTCGAGCAGGTCGTACGCAGCCTGGACGACCGCGTCGTGGTGGAAGGCTTCGCGCGCCCCGTGGATGCCGTGGTCTGGGCCGCACGCCACGTCGCCGACCTGGTGCTGGTGGATTTCATGATGCCGGACATGGACGGCATCGAGCTGGTCGGGCGCCTGCGCTCCCTGCCGGGCTATGAGCACGTGCCGATCGTCATGATTACCGGACAGGACGATAAAAAGCTGCGCTACGCCGCGCTGGACGCCGGGATCACGGATTTCCTCACCAAGCCGGTGGATTCGCGCCAGTGCCTCGCGCGCGAGAAGGAAACCCTGCTGCGCCTGGACGAGGTCGAATGGGGCACGATGCAGGGCCACCCGGTCATCGGCCACGAAATCCTGAAGGGCAGCGCCTCGAAATACGTCCGCATGGGCGCCCTCATCGCGCTCGGCCACCACGAACGCTACAACGGCAAGGGCTATCCAAGCGGGCTGGACGGCGACCACATCCCGTTGTGCGCGCGCATCGTTGCGGTTGCCGAAGTTTTCGACGCGCTTACTTCGGTGCGGTCCTACAAGAAAGCCTGGAAAAGCGCAGATGCGCTCGACTACATCCGCGCGTAGCGCGACTTGCAGGACCCTTCTGCGGCTAGCAGCGCGCGATGAGGACCTGGCTGCGCGATCTCGTTGCCAGTGTACGCGCACGCCTCGCCGCGCGCGCCGATACCGAGCACGAGCAGGCGCTCATCCGGACGGTGATCGGCGTCCTGCTCGGCCTCTACCTTCTGCCCGAGATCCTTGACCGGCACGCCGAGGGCCTGCCCGAACCGCATATCATGGTCTGGATCGGCTTCCTGGCCTTTTCGACGGCCATTTTTGGCGCGATTCTCGCCTCGCCAGACGTATCGCCGGCGCGTCGCGTCTTCGGCACCGTCCTCGATGCCGCCACCCTCAGCTGGTGCATGGCGCATTTCGGCGAACGGGGCCTGCCGCTATTCCTCGTCTATCTCTGGTTCACCTTCGGCAACGGCTTTCGCTACGGTGCGCGTTACCTCGTCGCGTCGCTGTTGCTCAGTATGTCCGGCTTCGTCATGGTACTCAGCCTGAGCGAGTTCTGGCAGGCGCGCCTCAACATGGGTATCTGGATGATGATGGGGTTCGTTGCGCTGAGCCTGTACGTGCTGACGCTGGTGCGGCGCATGTTCGACGCGCTGGCACGGGCCGAGGCCGCGAACCATGCCAAGCGCCGCTTCGTTTCGGTCGTCAGCCACGAGCTGCGCACGCCGCTGAATGCGATTGTCGGCATGTCCGACCTGCTGCGCGACACGCCCCTCTCGCGCGAGCAGGCCGACATGCTGCAAACGCTGCGCAGCTCCTCGCGCGTGATGCTCGGACTGGTGGAGGACGTGCTCGACTTCTCCAAGATCGAAGCCGGCAAGCTGACGCTCGAGCGCACCGAATTCGACCTGCATGCGCTGGTGAACAGCACCCGCCGGATCCTGTCGACGCAGGCGGCCGCGAAGCGCGTCGAATTCGTGGTCTCGATCATGCCCGAGGTTCCGCTGGCGGTACGCGGCGACGCCCACCACTTGCGCCAGGTGCTGATCAACCTGGCGGGCAACGCGGTCAAGTTCACCGAGCAGGGCAGCGTCACTGTCCATGTCAGCGGCCAGGGTGAGACCGCCACCGGCGTGCGGCTCAAGTTCTCGGTGCGCGACACCGGCATCGGCATCGCGCCCGAGGCGCAAAGCAAGATTTTCGAAAGCTTTAGCCAGGCCGACCAGACCACGACACGCCGTTTCGGCGGCACCGGCCTTGGCACCACCATCGCCAAGCAGATGGTTGAATTGATGGGCGGCAGGATCGGCGTGGAGAGCGCGGTAGGGCTGGGGAGCACGTTCTGGTTCGAGACCGAGCTGGAGAAGCAGCCCGAGCGTGCGGGCGCGGTCGCTGGCGAGCTCGCCGGGGCACGTGTGCTGCTGGTCGGCTTTCCGCCGGCGCAGCGCGAAGCGCTCGAGCAATCGCTCACCGGATGGGGCGCCATCGCCGTTGCCGCCCCGGGCGTCGACGAAGGCGCGGCGCGGCTGGTGGCGGAAATCAGCCTCGCGCGGCCCTACCACAGCGTGCTCCTGTATTCGGACGGCAAGGACCTGCAGCTCGCGCAGCGTTTTCGCCGAGCCGCACCCGACCCGGCGCCGCCGATCGTGCTCGCGATGCAGCGTGCGGCGGACGTGCCGCGCTTTGCGGCGCTGTCGGCCGGATTCGGCGCCGTGCTCGAGTTGCCGATCGAAAAGCGCCAGTTTTTCAACGTGCTGCACTCGGTCTCGGCGAGTGAGGAGGCGCGCGATGGCGTGGTGCGCCTCAAGGACTACGCGCGGCGCGGCGGCGCATCGAAAGGACTCAACGTGCTGGTCGCGGACGACAATCCGACCAACCGCGAAGTGCTCAGCCGCATCCTGGAACGCGGTGGGCATACGGCGACGCTGGTTGCGGACGGCGAGCGCGCCCTCGATGCCCTCGAAAACGCGCGTTTCGACGTGGCGCTGATCGACCGCAACATGCCCGGCTTGAGCGGCCTCGAAACAGTGCAGGCGATTCGACTCACCACGGGTGCGCGCGAGCGGCTGCCGGTCGTGATGCTCTCGGCCGACGTCGCCGCCGAATCGAAGCGCGAATGCCTCGAAGCCGGCGCCGACGCCTTTCTCGCCAAGCCGATCGAAGCCGCGCGGCTGCTGGAAGAATTGCAAAGCCTCTGCGGCGGCAAGGTTCAGGACGCCTCCAGGCCGGTGGCCTCGGCGAACCTGCGAGCCTCGCGCGGCGACCGGCAGGAGCCGCTGCAGGCCGTCAATTCGGCCACGCTCGCCGACCTGGAAGAGCTGGGTTCTTCGCCAGCCTTCATGGACAAGCTGATCGGCGTGTTCGTCGCGGACAACGTCACCCTGATGGCAAAAATGGAAGCCTCGCTCTCGGCGCGCAACGTCGGCGAATTCCGCAGTCATCTTCACGCAATGAAGGGTTCGGCCGCGAGCATGGGCGCCGAACGCCTGACGTACTACTGCAAGGACGCCGGCCGGCTGTCGGATGCAGAGGTAAAACTGCAGATCCCGGCGCTGTTGAAGACGCTGCGGGAAGAACTCGCGGCAACGCGCACGTCGCTCGATCGCTACCTCCAGGAACGCAAGAAGTCTTCGGGCTGAGTGCCGGGCGCCCGCAGGGGCGCCATATTCATCGGCGCGCGCAGATGCCGGATAATGCGGTACTCGCGCACGACACTGGTGTACAGGCTTGGCTTGCAACAACCGATTCGATCCGGCTCCAGCCGCAGGGCACAATCCACCCAGGTGTCGGCGACCGCGTCGAGCTCTTCGCGCCTCACCGGGTTGACCTGTTTGCGCACCTGCATCAAGGCCTGGTGGCCGCTGCGCCGGCGCGCGTTCTTCGCGATCCAGGCCTGCACTGCCGCTTCACCTTCGCCGTCAGCTCGTCGCCGAAGGACCGCAGGTCCTTGAGCAGGCTCAAGTTGAAGCAGGGAATGCTGCGCTGGTTCATCCAGCCCCAGATCGTTCCGGTCGCCGGCTCGAACTCGTACTGGACATTGGACGCCTGATGTTCCCCCTGCGCAATCCGACGCTGTTGCTATTGTGCGCACCACGCGTCCGACGCGCCGGCCCGGCAAGACGAAATGATCAATCCGGGTTCTAGCCGAAACCGCGCACATGGGTTAAAGTTTTCAGGTCGTCAGGCACCAGTTTCGAGGGGGCTGCATGTACGCCATCGTCTACAAGTCGGACGGATTCCCGGTCTGCCAGCAGGTCGCGGGCGTGAGTCCCGATCCCGTGGTGACCTGGAATACCGAGGCTGCGGCCAAGGCGTTCATTACCTCCAAGGCGGGCGATGCGGACTTCCAGGCCGTGCAGCTGACCGACGAGGCGATGGACAAGATCGCGCAGGCCATGGGCTGCGCGATCGAATCGATGATGTTGGAGCCGTACCCAAGTTAAGCGCGCCGAGCTGAATCCGGCCGGCTATCCCAGGCTGAAGAACTCGCGCCGGCTTTTCATGCCGCGCATGTGCGCAAGCAGCAGTTCCAGGTCCGTTTCGCGCGCGACAAAATTCAGGTTTTCCGAGTTTACGATCAGCACCGGCGCCGCGCTGTAGTTGTAGAAAAAGCGCGCGTAGCCTTCGACCAGCAGGGCGAGGTAGTCCTCGCTGATGCCGCGCTCGAATTGCACCGCGCGCCGCCGCACGCGTTCGTACAGCGTCGCCGGCCGAGCCTGCAGGTAGACCACGAGGTCCGGCGCCGGCGCCTGCGGCCGGATCGCGTCGTAGATCTTCTGGTACAGCGCCATCTCGTCGTCGGAGAGCGTGATGCGCGCGAAGAGGGGATCCTTTTCGAGCAGGAAGTCGGTCACTGTCGGCCGGCCGAACATGTCGGGTTGCGCGAGCGTTTCAAGCTGGCGCGCGCGCTGGAAGAGGAAAAAGAGCTGCGTCGGCAGCGCGAAGCGCGCCATGTCCTGGTAGAAGCGGCCAAGAAACGGGTTCTCGCCGGGCTCTTCGAGCAGGAGTTCGGCGCCGAGGCGCTCCGCGAGCCGCCGCGCCAGGCTGGTCTTGCCCGCGCCGATCGGACCTTCCACCGCGATATGGCGAAACTTCTGCACCGGGACTCTAGTCGATTCTTGCGATCTTCTGCGAGCTGCAGGCAAGCAACAGGGTCTTTGCCAGACCCTTGCCTGGAACCGAAATATCGCCATCCAGCTCGAGCAAAGGCTGCAACACGAAGGCGCGCTCATGCATGCGCGGGTGGGGCACGCTGAGCTTGGGCGTGGCGATGACCTGCTCGCCGTAGAGCAGCAGGTCCAGGTCGAGCGTGCGCGGCGCGCTGGTAAATGGCCGCTCGCGGCCGTGCCGCCGCTCGATTTCCTGCAGGCGATCGAGCAGCGCGTCGGGGGCGAGCCCGGTGTCGATCTGGGCGACCGAATTCAGGAACTCGGGTTGATCCACGTGACCCAGGGGCGCGGTGCTGTAGAAGCTTGAATGCCCCGTCACGCGGGTTTTCGGCAGCCCCTGCAGTTCATCCATCGCCGCCATGAGTTGCCGGCGCGGCTCGCCGATGTTCGCTCCCAGACCGATAAACGCCCGGATCACGCGAGGCGGTCCTTGACCGGGGCGAGGGTCATTCAACCGGTGCGGGCGCAGGCGCGCCCTGCGGCTTGCGGCGCCTGCGGCGGCGTTTCTTGTGCGCTCCCGTGTCCGGCAGCAGCATGGCACGGCGCGTTTCCTCGTCCGCGCCCTGGAACGCGCGCCACCAGCTTTCGATTTCGGCGGGTACTTCGCCGCTCGCCGCGCGCAGCGCGAGGAAATCGTAAGCCATGCGAAAGCGCGGCAGATCGAGCAGCCGCCAGGGGCGCTGGCCCGAGCGTTCCTCGAAGCGCGGCTGCATCGCCCAGACTTCGCGCATGGTCGCGGTGAGCCGGCGCGTGATCGCGAGCTTGCCGCTTTGCGTCTCCAGGACCTCGTCCATCGCGACCTCGAGCGCCGGGATGCGGCGCTCGCCGCGTTTCTCGCGCGCCTTCCACGCCGCCAGCACCTCGTGCCAGAGCAGCGCGGCGAAAAGGAAGGCCGGCGACACCGGGCGCTCGGAGAGCACGCGCTCGTCGGTCTGCGCCAGCGCCAGCGTCACGAAGCGCTCGCCCAGCGGCTGCTCCAGGATCACGTCAAGCAGCGGCAGCATGCCCTTGTGCAGGCCCTCGTTGCGCAGCTGGCGCAGGCAGGCGCTGGCGTGCCCCGAGAGCAGCAGCTTGAGCATCTCCTCGAACAGGCGCGGCGGCGGCACGTGCTCGAGCAGGGGCGCGAGGCGCTTGATCGGCGCGCGCGTCGAGCTTTCGACCGACAGGCCGAGCTTGGCGCCGAGGCGCACTGCGCGCAGCATGCGCACCGGATCCTCGCGAAAGCGCGTTTCCGGATCGCCGATGATGCGCAGCGTGCGTTTCTTCAGGTCGGCGAGGCCGCCGTGGTAATCGATGAGCTCGCCCGTCTTGCAGTCGTAGTACAGCGCGTTGACCGTGAAGTCGCGCCGGCGCGCGTCGTCTTCCAGCGTGCCAAAGACGTTGTCGCGCAGCACGCGCCCGTGCTGGTCCTTTTCAGCAGATTTGCTGTCCGTGCCGCGGAAGGTGGAGACCTCGATCGTTTCCGGGCCCAGCATCACGTGCACGAGGCGAAAGCGCCGCCCGATCAGCAGCGCGCGGCGAAAGAGCGGCTTGATCTGCTCGGGACGCGCGTTGGTGGCGACGTCGAAATCCTTCGGCCTGATGCCGAGCAGAACGTCGCGCACCGCGCCGCCGACGACGTAAGCCGAATAGCCGCGCTCGGCCAGCACGTCGCATACCTTCAGGGCGCTGGCGCTGATCGCGTTGCGCGTGACGCCATGTCGCGCCTGCGCCACGCGCTGCAGACCCGGAGAATCGTCGAGGCCGAGCACGCGGCGGATGAAGCGTTTGATCATTGCGCGCGCCGATTATCTCAGGGAAAGCACCAGCCAACCGCGCCGCCCGGCTTCGCTGGCGAGCTTTTCGTCCGGATCCACCGCCACCGGCCGAGTCACGCGCTCCAGCAGCGGCAGGTCGTTGTGCGAATCGCTGTAGAAGGTGCTTACCGGGAAGTCGCGCAGCGCGCGCCCCTGCGCCGCGAGCCAGGCGTCGAGGCGCTGGCTCTTGCCTTCGCGAAAGCACGGGATGCCGGCCACCCGCCCGGTGTAGCGGTCCCCGCTGCGTTCGGGTTCCGTGGCGAGCAGGTGCGGGACGCCGAACTCCTTTGCGATCGGGCCGGTGACGAAGCTGTTGGTGGCGGTCACCACGGCGCACAGGTCGCCGGCCGCGAGGTGTCCGCGCACCAACTCGCGTGCCGGGGCGCCGATCGCCGGCCGGATGCGCGTGGCCATGAAATCGGCGTGCCACCGGTCGAGCTCGCCGGGGGCGTGTGCGGCGAGCGGACGCAGCGCAAAGCCGAGGAACTCGTGGATGTCGAGCGTGCCGGCCTTGTACTGCTCGTAGAACGCGGCGTTCTGCGACTCGTAATCCTCCCGCCCGATCACGCCGCGATCGACGAGGAACTGGCCCCATTCGTAGTCGCTGTCGCAGGCGAGCAGCGTGTTGTCCAGGTCGAACAACGCGAGGTTCATTCCTTCAGGATCCCTTGAACCAGTGAAAGCGTGATTTGCCGTTGCCGTTCAAGAGACCTCTTGTCTGCTTCGTCGAGAATCGCCGTGAGCGTGTGCAAGTCGCGGCGCACATGGGTGAGGAGATAGCCGATGACTTCCTCGGGCAGGCGCATGCCGCGGCGCCCGGCCTCGGTGCGCAGGTAAGAGGCGCGTTCGGCGTCGCTTAGCGGTTTTACCTGGTAGACGAGGCCCCAGGCGAGCCGGGACTTGAGGTCTTCGCGCAGCGGCAACTGCGCCGGCGGTGCATTGCCGGCGGCCAGCACCCTGCCACCGGCCTGGCTGGCTTCGTTGATCGCGTTGAAAAGCCCGATCTGCGCGGCTTCACTCAATTTTTCAACGTCATCCACCGCAGGCGCACTGGCGCAGGCGCGCAGAAGATGACTCTTGCCCGATCCGGTTTCGCCCCAGAGGTAAAGGATGATCTCCGGAAAGTTTCCCCCCTGGAAGTCGCGCAGCCGCGCCAGCAGCTCGGCATTGGCGCCGGGAACGAAATTATCGAGACTGGGCTGCGGCGGAGGGGATATGCCCAGCGCAAGCTGCCGCATCACTTCGATCCGCCGTACAACGGGCCGGCCAGGTAGGCCGTCCTCATGTGGCGCAGCGCCACCAGCAGTGCCGCGCTCGCCGGCAGCGCGAGCAGCACGCCGAAAAAGCCGAATACCTGGCCGAAAGCGAGCAGCGCGAAAATTACCGCGACCGGATGCAGGCCAATGCGCTCGCCCACCAGCAGCGGCGTTACCGCCATGCCTTCCATCGCCTGTCCGATGCCGAAGGCGAGCCACACCCAGGCGACGCCGGTCAGGCTGTCGAACTGCAGCACCGCGGCGACGGTGCCGAGCAGGATACCGGTGAAGGCGCCGACAAACGGCACGATCACCAGCAGGCCGGTGATGACGCCGACCGGCAGCCAGAACTCGAGGCCCGTCGTCCACAGCGCCACCGAGTAGTAGATGCTCATGAGCAGCATGACGAGCATCTGCCCGCGAAGGAACTCGGCCAGTACGGCGTCGACCTCGCCCAGGATGTTCCGGGCGCGCTTGTGCAGGTGGCGCGGGATCATGGCGTCGACCCGAGCCACCAGCGAGTTCCAGTCGCGCAGCAGGAAGAACAGCACCACGGGCACCAGCAGCAGGTTGACGAAGAATGCGAGCAGCGCGAGGCCGCCGATCTTGAGCGAGCCGAGCATCCCCGCCACGACGTCCTGGTTGTTGGCAAGGAAGCTGCGCGCGAGCTGCTTGACGGTCTCGATGTCGAGCTGGAACTCGATCGCGAAACGTTCCTTCAGCCACGGTGCGAACTGCTGGTTCACCCAGGCGAGGAACGCCGGCAGCTGCTCCGACATCAGGCGCAGCTCCTTGATGAAGAGGGGCGCGATGACCAGCGCGAGGGCCGCCACGAGCGCGAGCACCAACAGCAGCACGAGCGCCACCGCCACGATGCGCGGCACGTAGCGCCCGGTGAGCCGGTTCACCAGCGGATTGAGGACGTAGGCGAGGATCGCGCCGGCAAGGAAGGGCGCGAGGATGGGCGAGAGCAAATACAGCAGCACTCCCGTCGCCAAGGCGATCGCGAGCCAGCCCCACAAGCGCGGATCAGCGAGAACCGGTGCCTTCATTTCACGTAAAATTGCTGGAAAGACATCATTTTACCTGCCATGTCGGAACCCCTCTCTTACCGTGACGCCGGCGTGGACATCGACGCCGGAGATGCGCTGGTCGAGGCCATCAAGCCGTTCGCCAAGCGCACCCTGCGCCCCGAGGTGCTCGCGGGTCTCGGCGGCTTCGGCGCGCTGTGCGCAATCCCGGCGCAGTACAAGGAGCCGATCCTGGTTTCCGGCACCGACGGGGTGGGCACCAAGCTCAAGCTCGCCTTCATGCTCGGCCGCCACGGCACGGTCGGCATCGACCTGGTGGCGATGAGCGTGAACGACGTCCTCGTGCAGGGCGCCGAGCCGCTCTTCTTCCTCGATTACTTCGCCTGCGGCAAACTGGACAAGGCCGTCGCCACCAATGTGATCCGCGGCATCGCAAAAGGCTGTGAAGAGGCCGGTTGTGCCCTGATCGGCGGTGAAACGGCGGAAATGCCCGGCATGTACCCGGATGGCGAATACGACCTCGCGGGGTTCTGCGTCGGCGTCGTGGAGAAGCAGCGCATCATCGACGGCAAAAGCATCCAGCCGGGCGACGTGTTGCTGGGCCTTGCCTCCAGCGGCGCGCATTCCAACGGGTATTCCCTGATCCGCCGCATTCTGGGCGACAGCAAGCCCAATTCCGATCTTGCCGACGCCCTTATGGAGCCGACCCGGATCTACGTCAAGCCGGTCCTCAAGCTCCTGGCGGCCGTGAACGTGAAAGGCCTCGCGCACATCACGGGCGGCGGCCTGGTCGGCAATGTCCCTCGCATGCTGCCGCAGGGAACGCGCGCGGTGCTGCGCAAGAAAATGTGGCCGCGTCCCGAACTGTTCAATATTTTGCAGAAAGACGGCAACGTCGCGGAGGACGAAATGCACCGCGTCTTCAACTGCGGCATCGGCATGGTGCTCGCGGTCGCGCGCGAGCACGTCGCCGCCGCGACCATGCTGCTCAAGCGCGAAGGCGAACTCGCCTACGAGATCGGCTTCATCGAAGCCGGCAGCGCTGCAGAGCCGGAGGCGGTCGTACTCTAATCCAGAAGCGGTCGTACGCTAAGGTCGGCCGGCTAGCGGCCGCTGGGGCGTCCCATCGGCCGCCGCCCGCGCGATTTGGGCGACTTGCGCTGCTGATCTTGGCGGAAATTGCGCGGCTGTTGCTGCTGCGGCCGGCCGCCGCCGCCCTGCGGGGGGCGCTGGCTGGCGCCGCGCGAGAGCGAGCCGACGCGCCGGATTTCGTTGGCCAGCGCTTCTGCGGTGGCGACGCGCACCTGGCTGGTCGTGTCCTGCTGGGCGGCTTGCTGCTCTTCCAGGAGCGCCTGCTGCAGGCGGCCCAGCGAATAGGCGCGCGAAGCTTCCAGGCCGGTTTCCCTTTCGATTTCCTTGCGGTGCATTTCGATGCTGGCGATGAGATCGGTGACCTGATCCATCGGCGATTCTTCGTTTGTGTACGTACTCATAAAAACGATGGTATCACTGGCTTGACGCTCTGCGCGCGAGGTAAATGCCGGCAAGCACAACGGCGCCGCCGGCGACCTGCAGCGCGACCAACTGTTCGCCGAGCAGGACCCAGGCGAAAAGCGCCGCCATCACCGGCTGAAACAGCAGGCCCACCGAAGAAAATCCCGCCGGCAGGTGAGCGAGCGCATAGGCGATGAGGCCCTGGCCCGCGGCGTGCGAAATCCATGCCAGACCGAGGAGAACCAGCCAGCCGTTGACGCCGCCGGGCAGAAAGACTTCCCCCGACGCGATCGCAATCGGCAGGAGGATAAGTGCGGTGATGGTGGTGGTGACTGCCATCAGTTGCAGCGTACCGGCGCCGGCATCGCGCAGCCCTTTCACCGACAGCAGGTACCAGGCGTAGAACATCGCCGTGATGATGCCCAGGCCGTCGCCAAGGAGCGCGTCCGGCGTAGAGCCAAGGCTCGCCCGCACCAGCAGGGCCACGCCCAGCAGCGCCGCCGCGAGCCCGGCGAGGAAGAGGCCGCTGGGACGCTGCCGCCACAGCACCCACGCCGCGAGCGTGACGAAGATGGAGGCGAGGTTCGCGAGCAGCGTGGAGTTGGCGACCGACGTGTACTGGATCGACCAGTGCCAGAAAACGAGGTCGCCCGCGAAGGCGATGCCGGCCAGGAGCAGCGGCAGGTGTTGGCGTTTGTCGAGAATTTTCCTGTCCCTGGAATTGAATGCAAAAAGCGTCCACAGCAGCGGTACCGCAAGCGCGACGCGCCAGAACGCACTGGCGGTCGGGCCGACGTCGGACACCCGCACCCAGATCGGCGACAGCGCGATGCAGGTCGCGCCCGTGAACAGCGCAATCAGTGCCGGAGTCCGCATGGGTAGATAGTAAGTCAGCGATGGTAAACTTTTGCCGACTCCCATGCCTGCTCCACGCTTCGTACACCTGAGGATGCACAGCGAATACTCGGTGACGGACGGCATCGTCCGCATCGACGACGCGGTGGCGCAGGCGAGGGCCGACGCCATGCCGGCGCTCGCGCTCACCGACGCGAGCAATGTGTTCGGCATGGTGAAGTTCTACGTCGCCGCCCGCGGCGCGGGCGTCAAGCCCATCGTCGGCGTCGATTGCTGGATCCAGAACGACGCCGATCGCGACAAGCCGTTTCGCGCGCTGCTGTTGTGCAGCTCGCGCGCCGGCTTCCTGCGCCTCTCGGAGCTGCTCTCGCGCGCCTGGCTCAAGAACCAGCACCGCGCGCGCGCCGAAATCGCGCTGAGCTGGTTCAAGGAACGCGATACCGACGGGCTCATCGTCCTGTCCGGCTTCGCCGGCGGCGACGTCGGCCACGCGCTCGCCGGCGGCAACACCGCGGCGGCGGAAAAGCTCGCCGCGGCCTGGTCGAAGCTTTTTCCCGGGCGCTATTACCTCGAAGTGCAGCGCGCCGGAGCGGCGCAGGGCGAGCAGCTGGTCGGCGCCACGCTCGCGCTCGCGGTGAAGCTGCGCCTGCCGGTGGTGGCCACGCACCCGGTGCAGTTCAGCTCGGCCGGCGATTTCAAGGCGCACGAGGCGCGCGTCTGCATCTCCGGCGGCTACATCCTCGGAGACCAGCGCCGGCCGAAGCTTTTCAGCCCGGATCAGTATTTCAAGACGCAGGCGGAGATGGAGAGGCTCTTCGCCGACGTACCGCAGGCGCTGGAGAACACGCTCGAGATCGCACTCCGCTGCAACCTCGATATCGAGCTGGGCAAGAGCCGCCTGCCTGCATTTCCGACGCCGAAGGGGATTTCCCTCGACGCGTTCCTCGACAGCGAAGCGCAGAAGGGACTCGCGAGGCGGATCGAGAAGTTGCGGCGCAAGGAGGAAGACCTGCCGCGCTACCGGGAGCGCCTCGCCTTCGAGATCAAGACCATCGCGCAGATGGGCTATGCGGGCTACTTCCTCATCGTGGCGGATTTCATCAACTGGGCGCGCGCGAACGGCGTTCCGGTCGGCCCCGGGCGCGGGTCGGGCGCGGGTTCGCTGGTCGCCTATTCGCTCGGCATCACCGACCTCGACCCGCTCAAGTACGACCTCCTCTTCGAGCGCTTCCTCAATCCTGAGCGTGTCTCGATGCCCGACTTCGACATCGACTTCTGCCAGGACGGGCGCGACCGGGTGATCGATTACGTGCGCCGGAAGTACGGCGAAGACTCGGTATCGCAGATCGCCACCTTCGGCACCATGGCCGCGCGCGCCGTGCTGCGCGACGCGGGCCGAGTGCTGGATCTGGGCTACAACTTCTGCGACCAGATCGCGAAGCTGATTCCGGTGCAGCCCGGCAAGACCATCACGCTGGCTGATGCGCGCTCGATGGAGCCGCTGCTCGCGCAGCGCGAGAAGAAGGAAGAGGAGGTGCGCGACCTTCTGGAACTGGGCGAAAAGCTCGAGGGCCTGACGCGCAACGTCGGCATGCACGCCGGCGGCGTGCTGATCGCGCCGGGCAAGCTCACCGATTTTTGCCCCCTGTATGCCGCCGAGGGCACCACGCACGTCATCTCGCAGCTGGACAAGGACGACGTTGAGGCGATCGGCCTGGTGAAATTCGATTTCCTCGGCCTTACCACGCTCACGGTGCTGGATTGGGCGGAGCGCTACGCGCGCAGTCTGGGGCACCCCGAGTTCACCGTCGAGGCGCTGCCGCTGGATGACAAGGCGGCCTACGCATTGCTCGCTTCGGGCAACGCCACCGGGGTGTTCCAGTTTGAATCGCGCGGCATGCGCGACCTGCTCAAGCAGGCGCCGCCGACGCGGTTCGAGGACGTGATCGCGCTGGTGGCGTTGTACCGGCCCGGCCCGATGGAACTGATACCGGAGTACATCCTCTGCAAGCAGGGCAAGAAGCGCGTCGACTTCGTCGATCCGCGCCTCGAGCCGATCCTCGCGCCGACCTACGGCATCATGGTCTACCAGGAGCAGGTGATGCAGATCGCGCAGGTGATCGGCGGCTATACGCTCGGCGCCGCCGACCTGCTGCGCCGCGCCATGGGCAAGAAGCTGCCCGAAGAGATGGCGCAGCATCGCGACATCTTCGTCGCCGGGGCGCAGAAGAACGGGCTGCAGCGCAACCGGGCGATGCAGCTGTTCGACCTGATGGAGAAGTTCGCCGGCTACGGTTTCAACAAGTCGCATGCCGCGGCCTATGCACTGCTCGCCTACCAGACCGCATACATGAAGGCGCATCACGCCAGCGCGTTCATGGCGGCCAACATGTCGGCGGTGATGGACGACACCGACAAGCTGCGCCAGTTCCGCGACGACGCGGTGGCGGGCGGACTGACGATCGCGCCGCCGGACATCAATGCTTCCGACTACCGCTTCGTCCCCGTTGACCTGAAGACCGTGCGCTATGGCCTGGGCGGGGTGCGCGGCACGGGGCGCTCCGCCATCGATTCCATCGTTGCCGCCCGTGAGCTCGAAAAAGGCGCCGGCCCTTTCACCGACCTGTTCGATTTCTGCCGCCGCGTCGACAAGCGCCTGGTGAACCGGCGCTGCCTCGAGGCGCTGGTACGCGCCGGCGCATTCGACGGCATCCATCGCAATCGCGCCAGCCTGCTCGCCTCGGCGGGCAGAGCGATCGAGGCCGCGGAGCAGGCGGACCGGGCTTCGTCGCAAAACAGCCTTTTCGGCGATAGCAATGCGCACACCGCGGGCCTGGTGCTGGTGGATGCGCGGCCCTGGGACCTCAAGCAGCGCCTGACCGAGGAGAAAGCGGCGCTGGGCTATTGCCTCTCGGGGCACCTTTTTGCGGTGTACGAGCGCGAACTGGCGAACTTCCCGCGCACGCCGCTCGCGCGGCTCGCGGCGGGCACCGAGCGGGTCTGGATCGCCGGCGTGGTGTCGGCGGCGCGTGTACAGATGACGCGGCGCGGCCGCATGATGATGGTGATGCTCGACGATGGCACCGCCCAGCTCGAACTTTCGGTGTTCAACGAACTGTTCGAGAAGCATCGCGACAAGATCAAGGAGGACCGCCTGCTGGTGGTGCAGGGCAGGGTGCAGCGCGACGAATTCATCAGCGGCCTGCGCGTGAGCGCGGAGGACGTGCTCGACCTGGCGGCGATGCGCACGCGCTTCTCGGCGCGCCTGCGCATCGCGCTGAACGGCGGCACCGACAAGACGCGCGATCCCAAGCGCCTCATGGACATGCTTGCGCCTTACCGCGCGGGCGAGGGCGGCTGTCCGGTGCTGGTGCACTACGAGAACGACGGCGGCAGCTGCGACGTGGCCCTCGGCGAGGCCTGGCGCGTGCGGCCCGACGATCTGCTTCTCGGGGAACTATCGTCCTGGCTCTCCCCTGAAGCGGTGCAATTCCAGTACGGGAACGCGGCTTCCTAGGCGGCTTTCGTCCCGCCTCGCCCCGCCACGTCCCGGCTCATCCCGGTTTCTGCAGACCATGTGTCCCCGCACAGGCAGGCCGCCTCGCTGCAGCTGCTGGCGGCGATTCCCGCCGCCAATCATTCTCTTTTTGCGCGCGAGCCGATGCTCGAGTTCGATACCTCGTCGCATCCGTTCCGTGAGCAGCTTACGGATGCGCCGCTGCGGCACAAGGAAGGCTGGGTGGAGGTGCCGCGACGGCCCGGCCTCGGCATAGAGGTATCGCGCGACGCGGTGGCGAAATACTCCATAGTCTAGAATCGGCGCCGCCATGCAGCCGAAGAACCTCCTCATCATCATGTCGGACGAGCACAACCCGAAGGTCATGGGCTGTGCCGGGCATCCGTTCATCCGCACGCCGAATCTCGACCGGCTCGCGGCGCGCGGCACGCGCTTCACCGCGGCGTACACGACTTCTCCGATCTGCGTGCCGGCGCGCGCCGCCTTTGCGCTGGGCAAATACATCCACCAGGTCGGCTACTGGGACAACGTCGACGCCTACGAGGGCGCGACACCGAGCTGGCACCATCACCTGCGCGCGCGCGGCCACAATGTGACCTCGATCGGCAAGCTGCACTTTCGCGGCATGCCCGGCGATGATCACGGCCTGTCGCAGGAAATCGTGCCGATGCACATCTACCAGGGCCGCGGCGACATCAAGATGCTGATCCGCAATCCGCCGCCGCTGCGCAAGGGCGGGACCAAGCTGGCGAAATCGGCCGGGCCGGGTGAATCCTCCTACACCGTCTACGACCGCGACATCGCCGCGCAGTCGCAGATCTGGCTGCAACAGCAGGGCGAACGGGAGCGGCGCGAAGGTTCGCCGGCGAAACCCTGGGTGCTGTTCGTTTCGCTGGTTGCGCCCCACTTTCCGCTCACCGCACCGCCGGAGCATTACTACGAATACTGGCAGCGCGAAATACCCATGCCCAAGCTCTACGAGAAGAGCCAGCGCCCGGCGCATCCCTACGTGCGCGATTACGCGGAGATATCCATGTACGACCAGGGCTTCGACGGGCCCGAGAGCGTCAAGCGCGCGCTGGCCGGTTACTTTGGCCTCGTGAGCGCGGTGGACGAGAACATCGGCAAGGTGCTCGCCGCGCTGGAGCGCAGCGGTCTGGGTGCGAGCACACGCGTGCTCTACACCAGCGACCACGGCGACAACAACGGGGCGCGCGGCCTGTGGGGAAAGTCGACGATGTACGAGGAGTCCGCCGGCGTGCCGATGATCCTCGCCGGCCCCGATGTGCCGGCGGGCAGGCGCAACGGCACGCCAGCGAGCCATGTCGACGTGCTGCCTCTGGCGCTGCAATGCGTGGGCGCGAACGAGCCGGAATTGCGCGCCGGTTGCCCGGGCGTATCGCTGCTCGACCTGGCGCGCGAACCGGAGCGTGACCGCGCCGTGCTCTCGGAGTATCACACCGTCGGATCGAAGTCCGCGGTATTCATGCTGCGCGATGCGCGCTACAAGTACGTCCACTACCTGGATGGCTATCCGCCGCAACTTTTCGACCTGGCGAACGATCCGGAGGAACTCGCCGACCTGGGCGTCGCGCCGGCGGGCCGCGCCATCGTGCGCGCGATGGAGGCGAAGCTGCGCGAGTTCTGCGACCCGCAGGAAGTCGACCGCCGCGCGAAGCAGCGGCAGATGGAACTGCTCGAGCGCTTCGGCGGCTACGAAGCGGCGATGAAGACCGGGGACCTCGGCTACACGCCCGCGCCGGGCAGCCGGCCCGATTTCAGTCCCTGATTTCGCCCGTTAGGCAGGCGGCGTGGCGGCCGGCGGGTGCATCAGGACGGTCTGCCTGCCGTCGGCGAATCCGAGACCGAGTTTCTTCAACGCCGCCTCGATGCGCTTCAATGCGCTCGCGCGCAGGTCGAATTGCTTGCCGGGCGGACTGCGGAACTTGCAGCGGAAGATTTTCACGCTGGGGTCGACGCGATAGAGCTTGCCCTTGAGCGGCTCGAGCAGGAGGCCGCCAAGCTCGGGATCGTTCTTCATGTCCTCGCCGATTTTCTTGATCATCTTGCGGATCGTCTCGCTATCGACCTCGATCGGCAGGGGCAGGTTGAATTTGTCGATCACCCAGTCGCGCGACTGGTTGCGCACGGTGCCTAGCGAGCCGTAGGGCACAAAATGCAGCGGGCCGTTGTGGTGGCGCAGCGCCACCGAGCGCAGGGTGATCCGTTCCACGGTGCCCTTGGTATTGGTGCCGCTCTCGACGTACTCGCCGACCCGGAACGCGTCTTCGGCGAGAAAGAAAATCCCGGCAATCACGTCGCGCACCAGCGCCTGGGCGCCGAAGCCGAGCGCGATGCCGAGGACCCCGGCGCCGGCCAGCAGCGGCGTAATCTCGATGCCGAGCGCCCAGAGCGACGACAGCACCAGCATCACCATCAACACGACCGCGGTCGTGACCCGTAGCAGCGGCAGCAGCGTCAGCAGCCGCGAACTGGCATCCGGCGTGTGATGCGGATCGACCGGTCCGATGCCCGCGAGACGATGGTCGACCACGCTCCTGACGGCGATCCAGACGCCATGCGCGAGCAGGGCGAGGACCGCCACGCCGAGCAGGCGCAGGCCGATCCTGACCCAGGGGCTGACGGATTCGGCAAGCGCCGTGAGAGGCGTGTCGAGCGCGAGCGCGGCTGCGCCTATGCCCACGAGCACGACCACGAAGCGCGCGAGCGAAAGTACGATCGCGGGCAGCGCGCCCTGCGCTTCGCCCGACTCGCCGTCGCCGCGCCAGTAGAAGTAAACCATGTCGCGCAGGCCGAGCTGGAGGGCGATCACGATAGCGACGATCAGCGTGACCGCCGCCACCCGCTCGCTCATCACCCAGGCGACGAACACCGCGGCGACCAGCAGGGCGAGCAGGAAGGAGCGTGGAATGATCGGCAAGCGCATCTGCGCCGCGCCGCTGGGGCCGCTCGGGCGGCTGAAGAGGGTGAAGGCGCCTACCAGGAGGATCAGGGTCGCCGCGGCGTAGGCCGCGAAGCGCAGCAGGCCGGCGGCGTGGCGCGCCTCGGCCGCACGCTCCAGGATCGCGGGGACGAACTGGCCGAACGCGAGCAGGCTCAGCGCCACCACCACGGTCGCGGCGAGCCAGCGCGCGCGGCGCGGGTCCACCGGGACCAGCTTGAACTGCGGCCGGCCCGGCGCAACGATGATGGCGACGGCGACCCACGACAGGCGCAGCGAGAGCAGGAGCAGCGTCAAGGCGATGACCAGTTCATGCATGCCCGCCGGCCAGCTGAAGGCTGCGGACACACCGATCGCGGCGAAGGTGAACAGCAGCATTCCCGACACGCGCAGCAGCAGATGCCGCAGTCCGAGGCGCAACGCCTGCAGGGGCGTCTCTACCGGCGTCGCATGGATGGCGCGCAGCGGCGAATAGGCGTAAGTCCAGTACAGCCACTCGGCGGCGGCGCCGACGAGCAGCAGGATGAGGAGATAGGTGAATCCGCGCACGCCGGTTCCGCTCATCATCGACTTGCGCGTCTGCTCGGTCAGCTGGCGCAATTCGCCGGGGGCCTGGGCGAAGTTGCCGGCCAGGGTCTCGATGCGCGCCTTGGTTTCGGCCAGCGCTCCCATCGACAGTGCGGCGAGGCTGTGCTCGCCGGCAGCCGCGAATGCCGGAGCGCTCGCGGCAAGCGACAGGGCCCCGACGCACAGCGAGCGCATCAGCCAGGTCATGGGGCCGGGTCCCGCGCGGGCGCGGCGTCGTCGGCGAGCCAGTCCTGCGGCAGCCGCGCCGCCGAAGCGTCGGCGTAGGCCGGCAGCAGGCGCGTGACCTCGACGCCCGCGCCCAGTACGCGCGCCTGGCATGCAAGGCGCACGCCCGCGGCGACGGGTTTTCCCTCGCTCACGCGCGCCAGGGTTGCCTGCTCGATGTCGTTGGCGGGGGACAGCGCCTGCGCACCCGCGTCCACCTGCACGCGGCAAGTACCGCAGCGTCCGCGCCCCGAGCAGACATGGGCATGCGGAACGTCGTTGAGGATACTCAGTTCGAGCACGGAGAGCCCGCGTCTACCCTGCGCGCAGGCGCCCCCGTCGTACACGATGCGCACGGGCGTCAACCGGTCGCGCAGCATTCGCGCGGCGAACACGCCCGCGGCGAGAAGCAGCAGGGCGCCGTAAGTGAGGAGGATCTGCGCCTGCAAGGCATCCATCTTGGAGGTGACCTTGACGATGCTGGTGATGTTGTCCGTGATATGGGCCTGCCAGGCCGGGTCGCTGGCGAGTTTTGCGAGCACTTCCTTGCCCGCTTCGGCGAATCCGATCAGCGCCAGGATCGGCACCGCGAAGAGCGCCGGCAGCACGAAGCCGCCGACACGCCGCCATACCGGCTTGAGCACCAGCCACGAATACAGGCCAAGCGCGGCGTGGATCCAGACGATCACCACCACGAATAATTGCTGGAAGGCATAGCCGGGCGAGAATTTCCAGTAAATCGCGAGCAGCATGCCGTAGGCCGAGTCGAAGTCGGGCGTCACCTGGTCGGCCATGTAGGTCACCACCACGTGGTTGAGCAGCAGCGGCGGCGTAAGCAGCCCCAGCACCAGCTGCACCACGTCGGCACGGCTCAACGTCATGGAGCGGCGCGCCGAGATCGCGTACAGCCCGAACGCCACGTGGATGCACACGGCCGCGAGCAGCAGCGGCTGGCCTACGCCCGAGCGCCAGGGATCCATGAGCTGCGCGCGCCAGGCCTCCATCGCCTCGAGCGAGTGGATGCCAATGCTCAGATTGGCCAGGTGCCCGGTCACAAAGGCCATCAGGACGAGGCCGGATATCAGCCTCGCATTGCGAACCACCGTCGCGGCTTGCATACCGGGAATTATAGGCTTGGACTAAAATCATCTTCCCGTGATACCGCGCAGCCTCTTTACCCCCGAGCACGAGACCTTCCGCGACAGCGTGCGGCGCTTCCTCGAAACCGAGGTCAAGCCGTTTGATGAGCGCTGGCAGGAGCAGGGCTACGCCGACAAGTCGGTGTGGAAGAAGGCGGGAGAAAACGGCTTCCTGTGCATGAGCATGCCCGAGGAATACGGCGGCTCGGGCGCGGACAAGCTCTTCAGCATGGTGCTGATGGAGGAGCAGGCGCGCATCAACAATTCCTCCGTCGGCTGGGGCCTGCATTCGGAAATCGTCGCGCCCTACCTGTTCAACTATGGCAGCGCCGCGCTGAAGAAGAAGTACCTGCCGCGAATGGCTGCGGGCGACATGATCGGCGCCATCGCCATGAGCGAACCGGGCGCCGGCTCCGACCTGCAGTCGGTCAAGACCAGCGCGATCCGCAACGGCGATACCTACATCGTCAATGGATCGAAGACGTTCATCACCAACGGGTGGAATTGCGACCTCGTCATCGTGGTGGCGAAAACCGATCCGGCCAAGGGCGCCAAGGGCACCAGCCTGATCGTCGTCGACACCTCGATGAAGGGTTTTGCCAAGGGCAAACGCCTGAAGAAAATGGGCTTGAAGGGCCAGGACACGGCCGAGCTCTTCTTCGACAACGTCGAAGTGCCGGCGGAAAACCTGCTCGGGCAGGAAAACAACGGTTTCATCTACCTGATGCAGGAATTGCCGTGGGAACGAATGCAGATCGCCATCGGCGCGGCGGCGAAATGCGAAGCCGCACTGCGCTGGACGATCGACTACGTGAATGAGCGCAAGGCCTTCGGCAAGCCCGTGGCCAGCTTCCAGAACACGCGCTTCAAGCTGGCCGAGATCGCGACCGAAGTGCAGGTGATGCGCGTGTTCGTCGACCGCTGCATGGAGCTGCTGCTGGAGAAGAAGCTCGATACGGCGACGGCGTCGATGGCCAAGTTATGGTCGACCGACATGGAGGGCAAGGTGCTGGACGAATGCCTGCAGCTGCACGGTGGCTACGGCTTCATGTGGGAGTTCCCGATCTCGCAGGCCTATGTCGATGCGCGCGTCACGCGCATCTACGGCGGCACCAATGAAATCATGAAGGAAGTCATATCCCGCTCGCTGGGACTCGGAGGCAAAGAATGAAAAACGGGGACAGTCCACGTTTTTCTGGCTCCATTTCCCGGAAAACGTGGACTGTCCCTGTTTTTCGTATTGGAGGCATCTATGGCTGAAGCAATGGTTTTCGAAGCGATCCGCACACCGCGCGGCAGGGGCAAGTCGAGCGGCGCGCTGCACGAAGTCAAACCGATCACGCTCCTGACCGGCGTGCTGAAGGAACTGCAGCAGCGCCACGACCTCGACACCTCGCAGGTGGACGACGTGGTGATGGGCTGCGTCACGCCAGTGGGCGAGCAGGGCAGCTGCATCGCCAAGACCGCGGCGCTGGCCGCGGGCTGGGACTATCGCGCTTCGGGCGTGCAGCTCAATCGCTTCTGCGCCTCGGGCCTGGAAGCGGTGAACATGGCGGCGCAGAAGGTGCGCTCGGGCTGGGAAGACCTGGTGGTCGCCGGCGGCGTGGAATCCATGTCGCGCGTGCCGCTGGGCACCGATCGCGGCCCCTGGGCTTGCGACCCGCAGACCGCGTTCGACACGGCGTTCATTCCGCAGGGCATCAGCGCCGACCTGATCGCCACGCTGGAAGGCTTTAGCCGCGACGACGTCGACGCCTATGCGCTGCGCTCGCAGCAACGCGCCGGCGCCGCGCGCGAGTCGGGCCGCTTCAAGCGTTCGCTGGTGCCGGTGGCGGACGCCATGGGCGACGTGATCCTCGATCACGATGAATTCATCCGGCCGCAGACCACCATGGAAGGCCTGGCCGCGCTCAAGACTTCCTTCGACAAGATGGGCGAGCTGGGCTTCGACTCGGTCGCGATCCAGCGCTACCCGCAGGTGGAGCGCATCAAGCACGTGCACACGCCCGGAAATTCCTCTGGCATCGTCGACGGCGCGGCGGCGGTGTTGATCGGTTCGGAAGAGAAAGGCAGGCAACTCGGCCTCACGCCGCGCGCACGCATCGTCGCGGTAGCACTGTCGGGCGCAGATCCCACCATCATGCTCACCGGCCCGATGCCGGCGGCAAGGAAGGCGCTGGCGAAAGCGAAGATGCAGATCGAGCAGATCGACCTGTTCGAAGTCAACGAGGCCTTCGCCGTGGTGCCGATGAAGTTCATGAAGGAAATGCGCGTGCCCGACGAAATCGTCAACGTCAACGGCGGTTCGATCGCCATGGGCCATCCGCTCGGCGCCACCGGCGCGATGATCATCGGCACGCTGATCGACGAGCTGGAGCGGCGCAAGCTGCGCTACGGCCTGGCGACGCTGTGCGTGGGCGGCGGCATGGGCATCGCCACGATCGTGGAGCGTCTCTGAGATGGCGGTTTCGCCGGTTCGTCTTGAAAAGGATTCCGAAAACGTAGTCACCATCACCTTCGATGCCCCGGACTCCCCGGTGAATACCATGACCGAGGCGTTTGCCGCGGCGTTTACGGACGTCGTGTCGCGCCTCTCGCGGGAGAAAAGCGCAACGAAGGGCGTAATTCTCGCCTCGGCGAAGAAGACCTTTTTCGCCGGCGCCGAATTGAAGGATGTACTCAAGTTCGGCCCTGGCGACGGCCCGCAGGTGTTCCGCTGGATCGAGGCGGCGAAGAAGCAGATGCGCGCGCTGGAAACGCTCGGCATCCCGGTGGTCGCGGTGCTGGAGGGTTCGGCACTGGGCGGCGGCTGGGAATACGCGTTGAGCGCGCACTGCCGCCTGGTTCTGGACGACTCTTCAATCCAGCTCGGCCTGCCGGAAGTTAGCCTGGGCCTCCTGCCGGGCGCCGGTGGAGTTACCAAGATGACGCGCCTGCTCGGCCTGCAGGCCGCGTTTGCGTACCTGGTCGAGGGCAGGACGCTGCGGCCACAGGAGGCCGCCAAGCTCGGCCTGGTGCAGGGACTCGCCGCCAATCGCGAGGATCTCTTCAGGATGGCGCGCGAGTGGATCGCAGCCAACCCGTCGCCGAAGCAGCCCTGGGACGATCCAAAATACCGCATGCCGGGCGGCGGGCCTTCGAACCCCGCGATTTCGCAGATGCTTTCCGCGGCTCCGGCGATGCTGATCGAGAAGACGCGCGGCCTGTATCCGGCGCCCAAGGCGATCATGGCGGCGATGGTGGAGGGCGCCTACGTGGATTTCGATACCGCCCTGCGCATCGAGTCACGCTATCTCGCCAAGCTTGCCGTGGGCGGTGTGGCGAAGAACCTGATTTCGCTCTTCTTCAACCGCGGCGCGATCAAGTCCGGCGCTTCGCGGCCGAAGGACGCGCCGAAATGGAAAGCGACCAAGGTGGGCATCCTCGGCGCGGGCATGATGGGCGGCGGCATCGCCTGGGCCAACATGAATCGCGGCGTGCCTTGCGTGCTGAAGGACGTGTTCCTGGAGAAGGCCGAGGCAGGCAAGGCGTACAGCGCGAAAATCCTCGAGCGCAGGAAGAAAGATCCGAACCAGCTGTTGCTCATCAAGGCGACTGCCGACGCCAAAGATCTGGAAGGCTGCGACCTGATCATCGAAGCTGTGTTCGAAAAACGCGATCTCAAGGCGCAGGTGACGAAGGAGGCCGAGCCGAAGCTGATCG
>SBAS01000042.1 GCA_005240145.1 Nitrosomonadales bacterium
AGGTGCGCCCAGCCCTTGGCGCCGAACGCGCCGCCACGTCCTGTGGCTCGCGCGCAAGCTCGGCTGCCCGGTGAAGTGGACCTGCGACCGCAGCGAGGCGATCCTCGCCGACGAACACGCGCGCGACGTCAGCGCCGAGGTCGAACTTGCCTTCGACGCCGGCCACAAGATCCTCGCGCTGCGCGCGCGCAACACGAGCGCGCTCGGCGCCTACGTCTCCACCGACCGCAACCTGATGCCGAGCTTCGCCAACCTGGGCTCGCTGGTCGGCATGTACGCGATACCCGCCGCGCACGTCACCGTGTTCGGCGTTTTCAGCCACACCCATCCCCTCGCTCCCTACCGCGGCAACGGCCGTCCCGAGGCGATCTACCTGCTCGAGCGCCTGATGGACGACGCGGCCCGAGAGCTGGACGTCGATCGCGTGGAATTGCGCCGGAAGAACCTGATAAAGACGTTTCCCTACAAGACTGCGATCACCTTTAGCTACGATTGCGGCGATTTCGAAAAGGGTCTGGACAAGGCCCTGGCGCTGTCGGACTGGAAGAATTTTGCTGCAAGAAGGAAACAATCCATTGCCAAGGGAAAACTGCGCGGCATAGGCCTGTCCAATGCCATCGAGCGTGCGGCGGCGCCCGGCATCGAGTACGCCGAAGTCCGCTTCGATCCCGGCGGCAGAGCCACCCTCATGCTGGGCAGCAAGAGCCTGGGCCAGGGCAACGAAACCATCTACCGGCAGATCGCCGCCACGCGATTGGGTCTGGATCCCGAGGAGACGCGCGTGATCGAAGGCGACACCGACGCGGTCGCCTTCGGCGCCGGCAGCTTCGGCTCGCGCACCGCCGCGATCGGCGGCGCGGCGCTCTGGCTCGCCGCCGAGAAGATCATCGCCAAGGGCAAGCGCATTGCTGCCCACCTGCTCGAAGCCGCCGAGGCCGACGTGAATTTCGCCGCCGGGCGCTTCAGCATCGCCGGCACCGACCGCGGCCTGTCGCTGAAAGAGGTGGCGCGCGCATCGTTTGCTTTCGCCGCCCTGCCCGCCGGCCTCGAGCCGGGCCTGTTCGAGCACGCCACGTTTTCGCCCGCGCAGGAAACCTTTCCCAACGGCACGCACGTCTGCGAAGTCGAAATCGATCCGGAAACCGGCGCCATCGAACTCGCGAGCTACGTCGTGGTGGACGACGTCGGCACGGAAATCAACCCGCTCACCCTGCACGGCCAGGTGGTGGGCGGCATCGTGCAGGGCCTGGGCCAGATCCTCATGGAACAAATCGTCTACGACCCCGAGACCGGGCAGCTGCTGACCGGCTCGTTCATGGATTACGCCCTGCCGCGCGCGGCCGACCTGTGCGGCTTCGAGGTCGGCCACAACGTCGTGCCGACCAAGCTCAATCCGCTTGGCGCCAAGGGTGCGGGCGAAGCCGGTACCGTGGGCGCCCTCGCCGCGGCGATGAACGCCATCGTCGATGCGCTGGGCACGGAAGATATCGAAATGCCGACGACGGCCGAGCGCGTCTGGCAGGCGCTTCGCCGCGCCGAAGTAGGCCGCAGCTTCAGCCGCCGGTGAACGCCGGCGCGCGCTTCTGCACGTAGTGCGCGACCCCTTCCTTGAAATCCGCGCTGGCGAAACTCTTCCGCATTTCGCCGTCGGCGAGCGCGAGCGCGTCGTTGAAGTCCTGGCACAGGGCCTTCCAGATCTGCGCCTTGATCACCGCGGTGGAGCGCGGCGACACGGTCTGCGCGAGCGTGCGCGCATAAGCCATCACTTCCTGCATGAAGCTTGCCTGCGGCAATACCTTGTTCACGAGGCCGATGCGTTCGGCTTCGGCGGCGCCGAGCTTGCGCGCCGAGAGCAGCAGGTCGAGCGCGTGCGCCGGCCCGATGAGGCGCGGCAGCAGCCAGCTGATGCCGTGTTCGGCGATCAGGCCGCGCTGCGCGAACGAGGTGGTGAGTTTTGCCTCGCTCGCGGCGAAGCGCAGGTCGGCGTAGAGCGCGAGCACCAGCCCGAGCCCGGCGGCAGGCCCGTTCAACGCGGCAATCACCGGCTTGCGCGCCTGCAGCAGGTAGCCGAAGCGGCCGCCATAGTGCGGCCCGACGTCGGGACCGAGGCCGGAATAGAAATCCTGCTTGGCCTCGGGCGCGCGCGTCACCGTGCCCCCGGGCGCGATGCTCTGCAGCAGCTTCATGTCGGCGCCGGCGCAGAAGCCGCGCCCGGCGCCGGTCAGTACGATCACGCGCACTGCGGCGTCGGCGAGCGCGTCGGCGACGGCGCGCTTCAGGCCCAGGCCCATCGCGGCAGTGAAGGCATTCAGGGAATCGGGGCGATTCAGCGTCACCACGCCGACGCCGTCTTTTACTTCGTAGGTCACATCTTCGTAGACGCTCATGGGATCTCCATTCAGGGCCGTGATATAAATTGCGCAACAGGATGATTTTCACATGAACCGACGCTACGACCTGCTGATCAAGAACGTCCGCGTGGTAAGGCCGCAGGGAGATTGCGTTCATGAATCTGATATTGCAGTTAAAAATGGCCGCTTCATAAAGATTGCGCCTGGATTGAAGGCCGAATCCGCCAATGCCGTTTACGACGGCAAAGGCAGACTCGCCTTTCCCGGTGTGGTCGACGCGCACATGCATGCCGGCATCTACGCGCCGCTCGCCGAGGATGCGCAGAGCGAGAGCCGCGCCGCGGCGCAGGGCGGCGTCACCTCGATGCTGAATTATTTCCGCACCGGCCAGTACTACCTCAACAAGGGGGGGCCGTACCGCAAGTTCTTTCCCGAGGTGCTGAAGCTTTCCGCCGGGCGCTTCCACGTCGATTACGGCTACCACCTGGCCCCCATGGACTCGGGCCACATCCGCGAGATTCCCGACCTGGTCGGCAAGCACGGCGTGGCTTCGTTCAAGATCTTCATGTTCTACGGCTCGCACGGGCTGCACGGACGGTCGGATGCGCAGCGCGATTTCCTCATGATCGGCCCCGCCGAGCGCTACGACTACGCGCACTTCGAGTTCGTCATGCGTGGCGTGCAGCGCGCGCGGGAGAAGTACCCGGCGCTGGCCGCCCAGATCAGCCTCTCCCTGCACTGCGAAACCGCCGAAATCATGACCGCCTATACGAAACTGGCCGAGTCAAACCTGAAGCTTTCCGGATTGGCCGCCTACAGTGCCGCCAGGCCGCAGCATTCCGAGGGCCTCGCGGTCTTCATCGCCGCCTACCTCGCGAACGAAACCGCATTGCCGAACATCAACCTGCTGCACCTGTCGTCGCGAAAAGCGCTCGAAGCCGCGCTGCAGATGCAGCAGACGTTTCCGCATATCGACTTCCGGCGGGAAGTCACCATCGGACACCTGGTCCTGGATACGAATGCAAGAACAAAAGTGCTGGCAAAAGTGAATCCCCCCATCAGGCCGCGCGAAGACGTGGAGTTCCTTTGGGAGAAGCTGCTCCAGGGCAAGGTGGACTGGGTGGCGAGCGATCACGCCTGCTGCCGGCACGAAACCAAGGTGGCGAAAAAATACTTCGGCAACATCTGGCTCGCCAAATCGGGCTTCGGCGGCACCGAGTACCTGCTGCCGGCGCTGGTCTCCGAGGGCGCGAAGCGCGGCCTGTCGTACAACCGCATGGCGCAGCTCACGAGCTGGAACCCGGCGCGCCGTTTCGGCCTGAACGCCAAGGGCGACATCGCCGAAGGGCTGGATGCCGACCTCGCGCTGGTGGACCCGAACGAGAGCTGGACCATCCGCGCCGGCGATTCGGCGACGACGCAGGGCTACACGCCGTTCGAAGGCATCGAACTATCCGCCAAGGTCAAAGCGACCTTCCTGCGCGGCAGACTCGTGTGCGAGAACGGCAAGGTCCTCGGCAAGCCGCGGGGAAGGTATTTGCATCGACCAACGATCTAGAGCTCCGGCTCAGTTCGCGGTGATCTTCGCCTGCTTGACCACCCGGGCCCAGGTGTCGGACTCGCGCTTGCCGAACGCGGCGAGCTCCTCCGGCGTGCCCGGCGCCGGCTCGACACCCTGCTTCGCGAGCAACTCCTTTACCTCGGCCGTGCCGAGCGCCTTGACGATCTCCCGGTTGAGTCGAAGGACGATGTCCTTTGGCGTCTTCGCCGGCGCGTAGTAGGCGTACCAGTTGGTCGCCTGGTAGCCCGGGTAGAACTCGGCCACCGCGGGCACCTCGGGCATGAACTGATCGCGCCTGGGGCCGGTCACGGCCAGCGCCTTCGCCTTCCCCGCCCTGACGTGCGGGCCGGCGGCGACCGGCGTCGCCATGTAGGCCGAGATCTGCCCGCCGAGCATCGCCTGCATCGCCGGGCCGCCGCCCTTGAAGGGCACGTGCACGAGGTCGACGCCCGCCATCATCTTCAGCAGCTCCCCCGCGAGGTGGCCGGCGCCGCCGATGCCGGAGGAGCCGTAGGTGTACTTGCCGGGGTTTTCCCTGGCGAGCTTGATGAACTCGGCGAAGCTGCCCACCGGCACCGAAGGGTGCACGATGACGAGGTTGGGAAACACCACCGCCATGGTGATCGGCGCGAGGTCCCTGAGCGGGTCGTAGGTGAGCGGCAGCAAATGCTGGTTGACCGAGATCGCGCCGACGTTCGCCAGGTAAATCGTGTAGCCGTCGGGCGCGGCCTTCACCACGATGTCGGTGGCGATGTTGCCGCCGGCGCCGGACTTGTTATCGGTCAGGACCTGCTGGCCGAGCTGGTCGCCGAGCGTCTTGCCAATGATGCGCGAGACGGTATCGGTGCCCCCGCCCGGCGCGAAGCCCACCACGGTCGTGATCGGACGGCTGGGAAACGGCGCTTGCGCCGAAGCAACGCCTGCGATGACCAGCCCGACGCAAAGCAGAGAAATTCGTTTCATGGCAACGCAGCTCCTGCAAGTAAAGTCTAACGGACGTTCGCGAGGCGCTGATTCGCCATCGCCAGGCGGTCGACGACGTTGCGCGTCAGCGCGCGCGTGAGGTGCAGCTGCCCCGCGGTGCTCATCTTCTCCATCGCCGCGAGCTCGAATTCCGCCATCAGCAGGTCGGTCATCGCGTCCGCGGTGGCATGGCGCGGCATCTCGCCGCCCCAGATGTAGGCCATGTCGCCGAAAAATTCGCCGGCGCCCACCATGTTGATGAGCCGCCCGCCGCGCACGATCTTCACCTCGCCCTTGGCGGCGAAGAAGAAGCTCGTGCCCGGTTCGCCTTCCTTGACGATGTTCGCGGCCCGCGCCACGCGCGACCACTTGCCCGCGCGCGCGAGTTCCCAGATCTCGGCGTCCGACAGCGCCGAGAGGATCGCCACTTTCTTCAGCGAGACGAATTTCTCGCTGTCGGGTATGGCCTCCGGCGGCAGCACCAGCGCGCCCAGTCGCGAGAGCTCGATCGCCAGTTCGTTCCAGGTGGCGAAGCGGTGCTCGGGCCGCTTGCCGAGCAGCCTGAGCATCGCCATGTCGATGTCCTTGGGCAGCCCCTTGCGCAGGCTCGAGGGCGGCGCGGGACTCGCGATGAGGATTTTCTTCACCAGGCCCTCGAGGCTGTCGGCGACGAACGGCCGCTTGCCGGTGAGCAACTCGTAGAGCACCACGCCGAGCGAGTACATGTCGCTGTGCAGCGTGAGTTCCGTGCCCTCGATCTGCTCGGGCGACATGTAGAACGGCGAGCCCATGGCCGCGGTCTGCACCGTCTGGCTTTTCTTCAGGAACGCGGCGCCAAAATCGGCGATCTTCACGTCCGTGCCCTGCACGATCATGATGTTGGCCGGCTTGATGTCGCGGTGCACGATGCCCTGGCCGAAGGCGTAGTCGAGCGCGCCGCAGCACTTGAAACCGATCTGCAGCACGTCCTCCACCGGCAGGAGCTTGTCGGGCTTGACGAATTGCGCCAGGTCGCCGCCGGTGACGATCTCCATCGCGATGTAGCCCGAGTCGGCTTCGACTACCGCATCGAGGATCGCGATGATGTGCGGGTGGCGGAGTTTCCCGGCGAGCGAGGCCTCGTTGAGGAACTGCGAGCGGTACACGGTGCCGAATTCCGGATCGCGGAACACCTCGGGCTCGATGGTCTTCAACGCGACCTCTTTGCCCGAAAAGGTGTCCTTGGCCAGGTAAACGGTCCCGGTCGCGCCCTTGCCGAGCAGTTTCTGCACGTCGTACTTGCCGACCTGAAGGCTCAGGTCAAGAGTGAAATCGCCCGCCATGCGCTTGAATCTACCTCAAATGAGCTGCAGGAAGATCAACGCCATGCCGACCACGGATGCCCCAGACCATGTTGCGGTGGGCGCGCGCCCTGCACGCCCACAATGGCCTGCACCAGCGTCAGTAAGGCAGCCCACACCAGCAGCGTAAGTTCAGGTTTCATGACGGTCTGCCTTCCTGGAAAGCGCCTAGGATACCCCTGCTGTTACATCTGGAAACACTTCATTACCAAAATGTGCGCCCGCCCGTGTACGTGAGGGATATGCTGCCGGTCAAAGAGGTGAACATGAATACAACCAAGGCAGTTCTTGCGCTCGCCGTGGCCCTGGCCGGGATTGCAGTTGCCGATTCCGCGTTCGCCCAGCACCGCCACCGCCACCACCACCACCATGGCTCGCGCCTCGCGATCGGCCTGAGCATCGGCTTACCGCTTGCGGCGTACTCCTACTACCACTATCCCCGCTATGCCTACTATCCGCCCTATTACGTGGCCCCGGTCGTGGTGTTACAGCAGCCGCCGGTGTACGTTGAACAATTCCAGCCGCCCGCGCCCGCCTACTGGTACTTCTGCGCCGAGTCACGCGCCTACTATCCGCATGTCAGGGAATGCGCCTCGGGCTGGCAGCGCGTCGCGCCGCAACCCGGTTGATGCGAAGACGGGAGACAGAAGCCATGAAGACTCCGGCGAAAATCGTTTCCCTCGGCGCCCTGCTGCTGCTCGCAGGCTGCGTCAGCATGCCCAGCGGGCCGGCCGTGATGGTGCTGCCGGGCAGCAGCAAGAATTTCGACCAGTTCCGCGCCGACGACATGGACTGCCGCCAGTTCGCAAGCAGCCAGGTCGGCGGCAATTCGCCCGATGTCGCCGCGGAAAACAGCGGCCTGAAGAGCGCTGCGGTCGGCACCGCGATCGGCGCCGCCGCCGGCGCGATCATCGGCGGGCAGCGCGGCGCGGCGAGCGGCGCGGGGGCAGGATTGATTATCGGCGGCGCCGCTGGTGCAGGCGCCGCGGGTGCTTCGCAACGGACGTTGCAGCAGCGCTACGACATCGGCTACCAGCAGTGCATGTACGCCAAGGGCCACAAGGTGCCGATGAGCGGACGCTACGAGAACACGCGCCCGCCGGTTGCGTCCAGTTCTACCTACGCGCCACCGCCGCCAGTTGCGACGGGAGTCACTCCGCCGCCACCTCCAGGTACGCCTCCGCCGCCGCCGCCGGGAATCAAGCAGTAACGCGCGGCCGGGTTTCCGGATCGAGCGGATAGACCGGGCGCCGCACGCGGGTGAATTTCAACTGCGAATAATCTGACGTGCACACGCCCTCGCCCGCGCATTCGATCACGGCCTGGGCGATCGGCCCCAGGCCCGCGCGCCAGTGCACGCGGCTCTTCAGCATCACGTAGCGCTTGGCCGCCGGGTCGATGCCCAGGGCGCGAAACGAGCCGATGTCGTGCGGCTCGACGTGGCGCGAAATCACCGCGATCTCCACCTTGCCCGTATCCAGCACCGCGGCGGCGCCCATGTCGGCCAGTTCGCCGCGCGCCATCGGGCCTTCGTTGCGGTAGATGCCGTTGACGATGCGCCGCACGTTGCCCGTCACCATGCGCGGCTTGGGCTTAAGGCCCAGCGCGGGCATCTCCAGTTTGCCGCCAAGCGGGATCGTGACCCGCGCGCCGACCCCGGCGCGCTTCATCTGCTCCACCGCTTGCGGATCGAAGATGGCGAACGCGGCGACGTCCTCGAGCCCCGCGTCGAGGATTCCGCCCAGCACCGCCATGGTGTCCATGGTACCGCCGGAAGCGCAGTTGTCGTAGTGATCGAGCAACATCACCGGGCCGTGCGCATTTCCACTTCCCATTTCCCTGGCACGCTGCAACGATTTCTCCAGCGGCTCGATCTGGTAGACGAATTTGCGCCGCGCGTTCCATGCCATGTCGAGAAGTTCATCGCAGAACGTTTGTGCCAGGCCCGCATCGCCGTCGGTCACTACCACCGCCGACGAGCCCGCATAGGGAATATCGGCGTGCGGAAACCCGACGAAAAACGAAGCGGCCAACACGCTAGCGCGTTCCTTACCGGCGCCCTGCCGTTCCATCTCTTTTGCCCTGGCCTGAATTTCCTTGTTGGGAGAGTCCAGGCTCGATTGGCGCATGACATGCGGCAGCATCGGCCGATGGCCGAATGCCATGGTGGCACGTGAAGATTTGAGGATCGGGGTCGCTGCGCGAATTCCCGTCTCGTACATATCGACATGCGGGTAGGTCTGGTAGCCCGCGATCACGGTCGCGTGCAGCCCCATGGCGGGGAAAAGATTGGTGTGCATGTCGAGCGCGACGCCGATCGGCACCCGAGGAGCCACCTTGCGGATGCGGCTGAGCAACTCGCCTTCGCCGTCTTCGAAGCTGCGCGTCACCATCGCGCCATGCAGGTCGAGGAGCACCGCGTCGCAGCCCGCGCTCACCGCGGCCACGATGCGCCCCGCCATGGCTTCGTAGGCCTCGTCTTCCACGGGCGCGCTCGGCGCCGCGTTGCCCGCGATCGGGTACACCGCCTCGGCGCCCGCCTTGTCGGCCAGGTCGATGAAGGCGCCGAGCGCGGTGCCGGTGCCCTTGTAGGCGTCGCGGACCGCGGCGCCTTCGAGCGGCAGCGGTGCGCCATGCGCGAAGCGCGCAAGCGGCGTCGGTACCGGCGAAGAGGTATTGGTCTCGTGCTTCATCTGGGCGATGACGAGTTTCATGCGCGTGGGTCCCCGCCTGCGCGGGGACGAAAGAATTTCAAGGCGTACCGATGAAGTCGCGCTTGCCGATCTCGATGCCGTTGTGGCGCAGGATGTTGTAGGCGGTGGCGACGTGGAAATAGAAATTCGGCCAGGCGAAGCCGAGCAGGTACTGCATGCCCTTGAAGGTCACATCCTTGCCCTGCAGCTTGAGGACCACGTCGCGCTCTTCCGAGCCGTCGATCTGCGCGGCTTTCACCGTGGCGATGAAGGCGAGCGTCCTGGCGATGCGCTCCTTCAACTCATCGAAGGTCTTCTCCGTGTCTTCGTGCTTCGGGATCTCGACCCCGGCGAGGCGCGCCACCGCGCCTTTGGCCGAATCGCAGGTGATCTGCACCTGGCGCGCGAGCGCGAACATGTCCGGGTACAGGCGCAGCGAGGTGAGCACCTGTTCGTCGATTTTCTTCGCCTCGGCGTGCGCCTTGGCCTTGTCGAGGATCGCCGACAGATTCTTGAGGATGTTGGCGAAGCGCGGCGCGCTCGCCTGGTACATCGATATGGGCATGCCTGGGCCTTTGTGGGAAGGGATATTGAGAGACTTTATACTCTCACACCGGGGGAAAACATGAATATCTACAGTCCGGCAGTGGCGCTGGAATTCTTCAAGGCCGCCGGCAAGCCGGAGAAGGCCGCCAAGGGCACGGTAATCTTCGCCGAGCACGACAAGGCGCGGCGGCGCTCACGGAGGCCGTGGTGTTCGATCCCAAGCGCCTCGCCGAGCGCCTGCGCCTGCTGACCGCGCGGCTGAAGTAGCGCGCGTCAGTCCTGGCCGGGCGCGCTGCGCAGCCAGCGCGCCGCATCGGCCACGCTGGTAAAACAGCGCAGCACGCAACCGCGCGCGAGCGCCGCAACTTCGTGCAAAGCGTAGTACGCGTCGTTTTCCATCGTATCCACCACCGCGACGCGGTAGCCGCCGCTGCGTTCGCCGCGCGCCATCGACAAGGAGCCGAGGAAACCGAGCCGGTCGGCGAGGCCGCGCAGGTCGATCAGCACGCGGCTGGACTTCTCCTGGCCCGCCTGCGCCGCGATATCGCGCGCAATCCAGATGGCGTGGTCGCCCGCGCCGCGGCCCAGGGTGTTGCCCGAGACCGCCGCCTGCAGCATGCCGTCGCGAACTGCGTAGTGAATGCGATAGCCCATGACCCCACGCTACCTAAAACGGGCGCGCGGAATGCAAGGAATTGTCCGAAAAGCGTCAGGCTGGGTCAAGACTGCGATTACTGTGGCGGGCGCACCCCGTCCTTGGAGACCTGCAGGCCCTGCAGCTGCATCTCGATCGCCGCGAGCGCGGCATGCTTGGGTTCGGTCTTGAGATACAGCTCGCGCGCCTCCCCCAGCGCCTGGCGCGCGGTGGTGCGCATGCCCAGTTGCGCGAGCAAACTGCCGAGGTCGTGCAGGTCGGAGCGCAAAGCGAGTCTGTGTTCGGCCGTTTCGGGCGGCGACATGGCGCGCACCGTGTCCACCGCGAGGGCGAATTGCTCCGCCGCCTCGCGCGGCCGCTGCTGGTCGCGGTAGAGCACGCCCAGCATGCGCAGGGAGCGCTCCTTCAGCATGGCTTCGCGCGGGCCGAGCGCGGCGACGATCGCGCCCTGCTCCAGCTTCAGCGCGATCGCCGCGCCCTCCTTGAGCCAGGCTTCCATCTGGCGCGAGGCGCGCTGCTGCAGGCCCAGCAGGCCGCCGCAAGTCACCAGTGCCAGGGCGTGATGCTCCGCGCCCGCGGCTCGCGCGGCTTCGACCGCCCTGCCGCAGGCGTCGAGAGCGTCCTGCCAGCGCTCGGCGCGGTAGGCGGCGAGCGCTTCGTCGCTTGCCGCGCGCCAGGCGAGCGAGGAACTGGGTGTTGCCTTTTGGGTTTCCATGGGAGAAACCCTCACTTCATACAAGGTCCATTCCAAGTTCAACTCGTGCCGCCATCCGATATTCAGCGCGCGAACCTTGGCGAAATTGCCTTCGCGCGTGCGCACGGCAAACACCGCGCCCTTCTTCACCGGCGCATCCGGCCCCCAGGCCGAGTACTGGTTGGACGCATAGTTGAGGCGCGCGAGATAGGCCGCGTCCATTTCCGCCCAACGCGCGCTGCCTGCGGGCGCGATCAGCGCCTCGCGGTAAGCCGCAAGGTAGGGTTGATCGCGCGCCTGCATGCCCCAATGCAGGTCGCCGCCGGGCGGGCCTTGCTGGCCGCTTTCCAGGTCCACCGTGAAGGTCGGCCGCAGGAGCGCGCTGCGGGCACCGAACTCGGCATCCGCTTTCCACGGCGCGCGTACCAGCCCCGTCCGCTCGGCGGCATAGGCGAGCAGCGCCAGCATGGCGAATACCGCAATTGCCGCATAAACTCGAACCGCCATCCAGCCTCTCCCATGCCCGAGACGACCCGCCGCATTATCCACCTCGACATGGATGCCTTCTACGCCGCCGTCGAACAGCGCGACGATCCGACTTTGCGCGGCAAGCCGGTGGCGGTGGGCGGCTCGCCGCAGTCGCGCGGCGTGGTGGCCGCCTCGAGCTACGAGGCGCGCACCTTCGGCGTGCGCTCGGCCATGCCGATGTCGCGCGCGATCCGGCTGTGCCCGCAGCTGGTCATCGTGCGCCCGGATTTCGCGCGCTACCGCGCCGCTTCGCAGCAGGTGATGGCGATCCTGCGCGCGTGCACGCCGCTGGTGGAGCCGCTCTCGCTCGACGAGGCTTACCTCGACGTCACGGAAAACCTCTGGGGCGAGCGCCTCGCCAGCGTGGTCGCCAAGCGGCTCAAGGCGCAGATCCTCGAGGCGACCGGCCTGACCTCCTCCGCCGGGGTGGCGCCGAACAAGTTCCTCGCCAAGATCGCCTCGGGCTGGCGCAAGCCCGACGGGCTCACCGTGATCGCGCCCGAGCGCATCGAGAGCTTCCTGCAGGAGTTGCCGGTGGAAGCACTCTGGGGCGTAGGGCCGGTAACGGCGAAGAAACTGCGCGCCCTGGGCATCGCAAGGCTGGTGGACGTGCGCGCTTGCGACGAGCTGGCGCTGCAAAAGACGGTGGGCAGCCTCGCGGCCTGGCTGAAACGCCTGTCGCACGGCGACGATCCGCGCTAGGTCACGCCCGATCGCCCCTGGAAGTCGATCTCGGCCGAGACGACGTACAGCGTGGATCTGGAGGACGTGGTGGAGATGAAGGCGGAGCTCGCCAAGCTTTCGGACCGGGTGGTGAATTCGCTGGAGAAAAAGGAACTCCTCGCGCGCACCGTCACCATCAAGGTGCGCTACAGCGACTTCAGCCTGGTCACGCGCAGCCACACCCTGGAGCGGGCCGGCTGCGACCGGCAAGGCTACGCCGAACGCGCCGCGGCGCTGCTCGACCGGACCGACGCCGCGCGCCGCCCGGTGCGCCTGCTGGGCGTGGGCGTGCACGGCCTGAGCGCAAAGGACGCCGCGCCGCAGGCAGCGCACCCCGAACAGCTCTTACTGGAGTAGCATGGCGGTCCTCAAATCGAAAGGGCCTAGACGATGAGTGGTGGTGGAGGAGAATCCGCACCGGCCCCGGCCAAGGCCGCCCCTGTGGCGCCCGTCGATCCGGTCGAGGATCTGGCGCGCAAGATTTTCATCGAACTCTCGGCGCAGGTGCATTCGCAGGCAGGCGAGAAGCCCGAGCACAAGAAGCTGGTGGAATTGAGCTTTCGCCTCTCCGAAGCGTTCCAGGCCGGCAACCTCGAATTCAATACCGCCGCGCGCGCGCGCGCCGAAGCCAAGGCGAAGGCGAGCGTGGACGTGGGCAAGATCGAAATCGATTTCGGCGCCATCAGCTCCGTCAGCAGCGCCAAGAAATAAGCAGCAGCGCGCCGGCCAGCAGCATGGCGCAGGCCGCGAGCAGCGCGGCCGAGATGCTGCCGCCCGCGCTCACGAGGAAGCTCACCGCGAGCGGCCCCGCGATCTGGCCGAAGGCGAAGGCCGCCGTCATCGCCGCCATCAGCCGCGGCGCAGCCGCGCCGGCAACGCTGCGCGCATCCTGCAGGCCGACCAGGGTGAAGACGACGAACGTGCCGCCGACGAAGAGCGCAGCGAGCACGATGCCGCCGATGCCGGGCCAGATCACGGGCGCGGCGACCCCCAGCGCCATGACGACATGGCAGGCGATCGACACGGCGCGGTTGCTGTAGTGGCCGGCAAAACGCGCCACGCCCAGCGTCGAGAGCATGGCCGCTGCGCCGTACATGGGCCAGGCCCAGCCGAACACCGCCGGATCGCTCACCACCTCGCGCGCCATCACCGGCAGGAAGGTCGCCGGAATGATGTAGCCGAAACCGTAGGCGCCGTAGGCGATCACCAGGCGCGCCTGTTCCCAGGTCCACGGCGGCGGCACGCCGGGCGCGGCGTTTTCCTCGCTGCAAGATTCAAAAGCAGACCAGAGTGCCGCCGTGATCGCGAGCGAGGCGACGCCGAGCACCAGCCACGCAGTCGATGAGCCGGCGTCCAGCGCCATCAGCAGCACGCACAGGACGCCGGCGAATGTGACGCCCGTGCCCACGCCGGTGAAGAGCACGCCGGGAAGGATCGGCTGCCCGAGCGGTGCCAGCCGCGCCAGCACCAGCGCCGAGGTCTGGATCAGCACCCAGGCACTACCCACGCCGGCGATGAAGCGCAACAGCGCCCAGGCCGCCAAACCCGCATCCAGCGCCATCGCCAGGGTAGAAAAGCCGATCGTCGCCAGCGCGACGCGGATCGCAGCGGTGGCGTTGACCCGCATCGCGCCCGCCCAGAGCGCGCCGGCGAGCTAGCCGGCATAGTTGGCCGAGGCAAGCCAGCCGCCCGCGGCCACCGAGAGCCCGGCATCCTGCTGCATCATGGGCAGCAGCGGCGTGAAAGCGAAGCGGCCGATGCCCATCGCCACCGCCAGCGCCGCAAGGCCGGCGAGCGCGAGCCCCAGTCCGTTGCGCATGGCCGCAGTCTAGCCTGTCGAACCTGACACCCGCGCCGCGCGCCGGGGGAGTACCCTGCTCGAAGCAATGAAGCGCATCTTCTACGGCTGGTACATGGTCGGCGCCGGCAGCGCGATGCAGTTCGTGCAGTCCACGCTGCTGATGCAATCCTTCGGCGCCTACTTCGCGGTGCTGCGCGACGACCGCGGCTGGTCGAAAACCGAGCTCTCGGGCGCAGCCGCCCTGCACCAGGTCGAGGCCGCGATCCTGGGGCCCCTGCTGGGCTGGTTCCTCGACCGCTTCGGGCCCGAAGGGGTGATCCGCATCGGCGTGCTGATCTTTGGCGGCGGCTTCATCCTGCTCAGCTACGTCGAGTCGCTGCTCGCCTTCTACGGCGCCTTCGTCCTCCCCGCGATGGGCGCGAGCCTGTGCGGCTTCTTTCCGCTCAACGTGACCTTGATCCACTGGTTCGAGCGCCAGCGCGCGCGCGCGCTGTCGTCGATGCAGATCGGCATGGCGCTGGGCGGGCTGTGCCTGCCGCTGGTGGCCTGGGCGCTCGCCACCTGGGGCTGGCGCGGCACCGCCTTCGGCTCGGGCATCCTCATCATCGTGATCTGCCTGCCGCTCGCCTTCGTCTTCCGCCGCCGCCCGGAGGACATGGGCCTGCGCCCCGACGGCGCCCTCAGCATCGCGCCCGACCTGAACGCCGAGTCGAAACCGGAATTGAAGGAGCAGACCCGGGATTTCACCGCGCGCGAAGCGCTGCGCACGCCCGCCTTCTGGCTGCTTTCAATCGGCCACGGCTGCGCCCTCTTCGTCGTCACGGGCATCAACACCCACGCCATCACGCACATGAAGGAAGGCCTGGGCTACAGCATCGAGGCGGCGTCCTTCGCCATCATGCTGCAGACCGTGGCGCAGCTGGGCGGCGTCGGCATCGGTGCGTGGATCGGCGATCGCTACAACAAGCGCAAGCTCTCCGCGCTGTGCATGATCGGACACATGGGGGGGCTGCTGTGCCTCACCTATGCCGACTTCCACCCGGCCGCGACCACCGCGATGATCGTCGCCTACGCCCTGCTGCACGGCACGGCCTGGGGGCTGCGCGGGCCCTTCATGCAGGCGCTGCGCGCCGATTACTTCGGCCGCAGCGCGATCGGCATGATCCTCGGGTTGTCGTTCGCCATCATCACCATCGGCCAGATCGGCGGCCCGATGATCGCAGGCATCCTCGCCGACATGACCGGCAACTACCGCGCGGGCTTCACCACCCTCGCGCTGCTTGCGGGCCTGGGCTCGGTATTCTTCCTGCTGGCGCGGCGGCCGGCTCGACCTGCCCTTTGACGACCCGCACCCGGTCGCCGGGTTTCCGTTGCGGCGCGCGCCGCGCAGTCCTGTTCCTGGCGCTGCAGGTGTTCGCGCTGGCCTGCCTGGCCGCGGAGGAACTCGTCACTACCGCTCGCTACGCGAACGGCGAGCCGGTGCCCTATATCCTCAACTCCGACGGCGCCGCCGGCACTGCGCCGAAATTCGTCGTCATCCTTTTCCCGGGCGGCTCGGGGATCGTCGACCCGCGCATCGAGGACGGCAGGCTCGTCTACGGCTTCCGCGGCAATTTCCTCGTCCGCTCCCGGCGGCACCTCGTCGACGCGGACTTCGCTACCGTCACCACCAACTCGACGAGCAGCCCGGAGCGCATCCAGGCCGTGCTGGATGACCTGAAGCGCCGGTACCCGGAGGCGCGCGTCTACGTCATGGGCACGAGCGCGGGCACGAACGCCACGATGGACCTCGCCGAGTATCTCTCCGACAAAGTCGCCGGCATGATCCATACGGCTTCAATGAACCGAATCAGAAACCTGGACGCGAAGCGCTACAGGAACCGCCACCTGGTGGTGCACCACAAGGCGGACGCATGCCGTTGGACGACATTTTTCGACGCCCGCGCTTCGCACGAGCGCTACGGCAACGAATTCATCGCCATGGAAGGCGGCAATTCGGTAGGTGAAGACTGCGAAGCACGCGCCTACCACGGCTTCAACGGCATCGAGCGCGAAACCATCGACGCCATCAAGCAGTGGATTCGCCGGGGCGGTTAAGATCGCCCCCATCCATTTCATTTAACCAGGAGTACGCAGATGGCGAAATCCGCACCCCGCCCCGCGGCGCCGCGCAGCAAGGCCTATGTCGCAGGGTTGCGAATACGGCGCCGCTGGCTCGGCAAGGCTTACGTCGACAAGGCCTTGCGCGAGGCCGACGACTTCACCATCGACCTGCAGCACTACGTCACCGAACACGGCTGGGGCGCGAGCTGGGCGCGCGGCGTGCTGCCGATGAAAACGCGCGCCTTCATGAACCTCGCCATGATCTCGGCGCTCAACCGGCCGCACGAACTGGAAATCCACCTGCGCGGCGCGCTGCGCAACGGCATGACGCAGCAGGAAATCAAGGAAGTGTTCCTCCACGTCGCCTGCTACTGCGGCGCCCCCGCCGCCCTTGACAGCTTTCGCATCGCCAAGCGCATCTTCGCCGAAACCAAATAAAAACAGGGACAGTCCACGTTTCCTGGGACGCCGAGAGCGCCGACGGGCGCGGCCGCGGCAATTCTCGGGCGAAGCCTCGGGCAGGATGACGACGAACTCCTCACCGCCGTAGCGGCAGGCGATGTCCTCGGCGCGCACGTGGGTGACGAGGTAGTCCCCCAGCACGCGCTTCACGCGCTCGCAGTCCTCGGGGTGGATTTCGCGGCAGGAATCCGTGCCCTGCAGGTTCTTGTCGCCGAAAACGCTGTTGTGGGACGGGCTGTCGTAGAGGCGCCTGCCCTCGGTGTCGAACATCGCCACCAGGTCCGACATGTTGTCGAGCACCTGCCCGAGAGTACGGGCGTAGTCCGGGTCGGGTGGCAACGCGGCCATGGCGGGCTCCACGACAGAGGAGCGGGGAATGCTAAACCTATTCCCCTCCCAGAAGGGGGAATTGCCGCCCCTGACCTACTTGCCCGCGTCGAGCGCTCTTATCACCTGGTCCGTGATGTCGATGCGGGTGCTGGCGTAGGTGGCGTCGAGGAAGACGATGTCCATCTTCCCGGCCTCGGCGATGCGCCGGATGATGCCGTTGGCGCGGGCGAGGAACCGCTTCAACTCGTCGTCGCGGCGCTGGTTGAACTCGTCGGCCAGGGCGGCGCTACGCCGCGCGATGTCGGCCGCGGGCCCGGCGGCGATCTCCTTTTCGCGCTTCTGGATATCGGCGCCGAGACTCTCCGCCGCCTTTTGCGAAGCGCGCGAATCGCGCGTCATGCGCTCGGTGTTGACGTAGCCGATCTTGTAGCTGTTCGCCGCCGGCTGCTGCGCCGTCGCGGGGCAGGCGGCCGCGAGGAGCACCGCGGCGAGGATCGAACCGGACCTGAATACCTGCATGGGAGTCCATCGCACTAGGCGGCCGCCAGTTCCGAGCCGGCCTCCGCCAGATAGTCCTCGTAGTTGCCCTGAAAGTCCATGACCTGGGCCGCAGCGCCGGGCTTTTTCCCCGGCCGCAGCTCGATGATGCGCGTCGCGAGCGAAGAGACGAACTCGCGGTCGTGGGAGACGAAAATCAGCGTCCCCGTGTACTTGTCGAGCGCGGTGTTGAGCGACTCGATGGATTCCATGTCGAGGTGGTTGGTCGGCTCATCGAGCAGCATCACGTTGGGCATCTGCAGCACGAGCTTGCCGATCAGCATGCGCTGCCCCTCGCCGCCCGAAATCACCTTGAGCGACTTCTTCTGGTCGTCGCCCGAGAAGAGGAGCTGGCCCAGGGTTGCGCGCACGATCAGGTCGTCCTGCTCGGGGCGGTCCTTGCGGCGCCAGCGGCCGAGCCAGTCGGCCAGACTTTCATCCTTCACGTTCTCGGCGCCCCGGAATTCGTCCACCGGATCCTGCGGCCAGTAGCCCAGGCGCGCCTTCTCCGACCACTTAACCGTTCCTGCGTTTACTTCCAGATTATTTGCAAGACAACGAAGGAGGGTCGTCTTGCCGATGCCGTTCGGACCAATGATTGCAATTTTCTCTCCGGCTTCTATGGAGATGTTGAATTTATCTATTAATTTCTTTTCCCCATATCCCTTTGCAAGCCCCTGAACCTCCACCGCCAGCCGGTGCAGCTTCTCCTTCGGGTCGATCTGGAAGCGGATGTACGGATACTGCCGGCTGGAGGGCTTCACGTCCTCGGGCTTGAGCTTCTCGATCATCTTCATGCGCGAGGTCGCCTGGCGCGCCTTCGCCTTGTGGGCGCGAAAGCGCCGCACGAAGTCCTCGAGGTCCGAGATGCGGTCTTTGGCCTTGGCGTTGTCCTTCTGCAGCTGCTGCTTGGCCAGCGTCGAGGCTTCCATGTAGTCGTCGTAGCTGCCCGGGTAGACCTTGATGCCGCCGTAGTCCACGTCCGCCATGTGCGTGCACACCGCGGAGAGGAAGTGCCGGTCGTGCGAGATGATCACCATCGTGCTCGTGCGCGCCTCCAGCACCTCTTCCAGCCAGCGGATGCTGTTGATGTCGAGGTTGTTGGTCGGCTCATCCAGCAGCAGGATGTCCGGGTCGCCAAAGAGCGCCTGCGCCAGCAGCACGCGCAGCTTCCAGCCCGGCGCCACCGCGCTCATCGGACCGTTGTGTTGCTCGATCGCCACGCCCAGTCCCAGCAGCAGCTCCCCCGCCCGCGATTCGGAGGTGTAGCCGCCGTACTCCGCGTACTTCGCTTCCAGCTCCGCCGCGTGCATGAACGCCTTCTCGTCGGCGTCCGGATCGGCGTAGATGGCGTCTCGCTCGCGCATCGCCGCCCACATCTCGGCGTGTCCTTGGAGCACCACGTCGAGCACCCGCTCGTCCTCGTACGCGAACTGGTCCTGGCGCAGCCGCCCCACCCGCTCGTTGGCATCGATCGCCACCGTCCCCGCGGAAGGCTCCAGCTCCCCGCCCAGGATCTTCATGAAGGTCGACTTGCCGCAGCCGTTGGCCCCGATCAGGCCATAGCGGTTGCCGCCGCCGAATTTGACAGAGACATCCGAAAAGAGGGGCTGAGCCCCGAACTGCATGGCGATGTTGGATGCGACGATCACTGGGGTTCCAGAAACAAAAAAGCCGGCCTCAGCCAGCTGCGGATGGGTCTACGTTCGAGGCCGCATTATAGCAGCGCCAGATTGTTCTAGAATTGAGCCATGGGGAAGGCGCCGCAAGACGCTGCTCCAGGCACGTCAACCAACCAGGGGGAAGTTCATGAGCAAACTGTTATCCGTAGTCATCGCCGCGGCGTTCGCTGCCGTCAGCGTCAGCGCCGTGGCGCAAACCAAGGACGTCAAGGCCAAGGACGGCGGCGTCAAGAGCCCGGACGGCAAGGCAGTCGTCACCAAGGCAGCCAAGGAAGCACCCAAGGCGGCGCCTGCACCGGCGCCCGCCGCCAAGCCCGCCGAGAAGCCCAAGGCCAAGGCCGGCGACGTGAAGACCAAGGACGGCGCGCCCGTTAAGGCCAAGGACAAGAAGGACGTCAAGACCAAGAGCTAGTCGCCACACTTCGTCGCGAGACGAACCCGCAGCGAGGCGAGTTTTCCGCGCCTCGCTGTTTTTTTTGTGTGAATTGCCTTCTTAATTCACAGCAAACTGCGCACTAAGAACGGCAGGCTGACATCCATCCGGTAGTCTATGTCCGAATGGTCGTCGTCGAACTCCTCGTACCGGTGCTTGATCCCCGCTTCCGCCAGTCGCTGCGACAGCAAACGCGAGCCGTAGTGGATGTGGTACTGGTCTTTCCAGCCGCAGTCGATGTAGATGCCGCGCAATGACTTCAGGTTGGCGCGATACCTCTCCACCAGGTTGATCGGGTCGTGGCGGCGCCAGTTGCGCCAGCGTTTCATGATCACTTCGCCGGTTTCGGCGTTGAAGGGGATGCGGAAGCCGTTGGGGGCGCGCGGGTCGGGGTCGTAGGTGGCGGCCATGCACAGGTTCATGATGGCGTGACCCTCTTTGCCGGTGAGTTTTTCGCGCTTCCAGACTGATTGAAGGAAGCGCTTGATGCGGCCGTCGTCGAGGCCGGCTTCGAGTTTGCGGTTGCGGGGGAGGGTCTGGCGCCCTTCCCTGCGCTTGGGGCGGCGGTACTTGGCGAGTTCGTTCAGGGTGTTGGGCCAGTCGTGCCAGTAGACGAAGTCGAAGTAGGCATCCCCTGAATGGTTGGCGATGGCGCCCCAGGTCTGCGGGTACTTCATGCCGTGGATCATCGAGCCGTAGCCGCCGGAGGATTTGCCGAAGCAGCCGCGGTGATCGCGGCCCTCCAGTGTGCGGAATTCGCGGTCGACGAAAGGGACGATTTCGTGGCGGAGGTAGTCGGCGTAGCTGCCGATCGCGGATGAGTTGACGTACTGGTTGCCGCCCAGCGCGGTGAAGCAGTCGGGGAAGACGATGATCACCGGCCCCATTTTCTTTTCGTGGATGAGGCGCGCGGCGCGCTCGGGGACGTTGTCGCCGAAGGGTTTCCAGTTGGCGTGCGCGAGGCCGGAGCCGGTGAAGCCGACGAGGTCGTAGAGCACCGGATAGCGTTTCCTGCCGCTATGGTCGTAGCCCGGCGGCAGCCAGACGCCGAGCTTCCTCACGTGCGGATCGCCGAGCGGGTTGCTTTTGAGGATGTTCGAGACGTGCTCGAGGACGACGAGGGTGCCGGCGTATTCCGAACCGATCCCTTTGGGGCGTTTGAGGGACATGCGTGTTTACGCCCAGTTCTCGACCTTCAATCCCTCGACGCGGCGAAAGTGCTTCTCGTTGTTGGTCACCAGCACGGCGCCGGCGCTGCGCGCGTGGGCCGCGATCATGAGGTCCATGTTGCCGATCGGCGTACCCGCCGATTCAAGCTTGGCGCGGATGTCGGCGTAGTCCCGGGCGGCGGCGCGGGACCATTCGAGTACCGTCAGCCTGCGCAGGAAATCCGCGACCATCGACGCCAGGGCGCGCGGCGAGCCCTTCGCCTTCACGCCATAGAGCAGTTCGGCCTCGGACACCACGGAGAGGCACAGCTGCCCGCTGTCCAGTCCGGCGAAGCGCGTGCGCACGGACTCCGGTCGCTTGCGGATGATGTAGCTCGAGGTGTCGGTGTCGAGCAGGTAGCGCTTCACTTGAACAGCCTGCGCTTCTGCGGCGGCCTGTCGTTGCGGCGAGCGAGGTAAGCCTGCGCACCCTCCGGCTTTGCGTCGAAGAAGTCATCCCAGGACGAGGGCTTGGCCGAGAGCACGACCTTGTCGCCGACCTTGGACACGAACACCTCGTCGGCGCCTTCGAAGCGGAACTTCGCGGGCAGGCGCACGGCCTGGCTGCGGCCGTTGCGGAACAATTTGGCAGTGGCCGGACGGTCCATGAACGGTCCTCCTGGGAGCGACGGCGCATTCTAGGCCGCCCGCTGGTATATATCAAGGCATAGGCCAGGGCGCCGAGCTTCCTCACGCGCGGATCGCCGAGGGGATTGCCCTTCAGGATCCGTGAGTGATGCTCGAGGACGACGAAGGTGCAGGGAGGACCTTTGGGGCGTTTGAGGGACATGGGGCCGTATCCTATGCTGGCCTCCGATCTGGCGGTGCTCTATGGCGTCCAAACCAAGGTTCTCGTCCAGGCGGTCAAGCGCAATCGCGAACGTTTCCCGTCGGATTTCTCTTTTCAATTGACGGAACAAGAAGTTAGAGCTTTAAGGTCACAAATTGTGACCTTAGACAAAGCCGGCGACCCGTCGCAGGGACGCGGCAAACACGCGAAGTACGTGCCGTACGCGTTCACCGAGCAAGGCGTCGCCATGCTGTCCTCGGTGCTGAAGAGCAGACAGGCTGTACAGGTCAATGTGGAGATCATGCGTGCCTTCGTGCGCCTGCGCGACTTGATCGGGCACAACCGGGACTTGTCGAAACGACTGGACGATCTTGAATCGAAGTACGACCGGCAGTTCAAGGTCGTCTTCGATGCGATACGGGAGCTGATGGCGCCTCCGGCGCCCACACCAAAACGCCGAATAGGATTTGTCTCCAGCGACTGAGCGGGGCCTCCGCAATACTCTCAGGTCAACTCTCGCCACCCCTGGTGCAGCGGAAAGTAGAGCGCGGTGCGCCCTTCGCCCAGGGCGGCGGCGTAGCGCGCCAGCTGCGCGTGGTAGCGCTCGCGCTCCCGGTCGAGGAAGGCTTCGATGCCGGCGCCTTCCTGGCGGCTGGTCTTGTAATCCACGATCCAGCGCATGCCGTCGGCGTCGCGGAACATCCGGTCGATCACGTAACGTCCCGACGTGGTGCGGATGCGGTATTCGCTGCGCGCTTCGGGATGCGCGCCGAGCAGCCAGCGGCCGCGCTCGTCGGCGAGCATGTTCTTGAGGGCAGTGACAACCATTGCAGCGGCTTCTCCGGGAGCCTGCACGCCCCGCCGCTGGAGATCGCGCTCGAAGGCGGCTCGAAGCGCATTGATCCGCTTCGCATCCCAGCCTTTCATGCCGTCCTCGGCGATGCGCTGCAGCCAGCGGTGCACGACGGTGCCGACGTGCCGCGCGGTTTCCTTTGCCCAGGAGAATTCGACCTGCTCTTCCTCGCGGCCCTCGGGCGGCGGCGTCCAGGTCGCGGCCGGGGGCGGCGGCGGCGCGGTCCAGCCCTTGGCAAGCCGCCTGAGGAGAAAGGGTTTTAAATTTACTTCCGAAGGCACTTCCTCTGCAGGGGGTTCGACACCCGCAAAAATATCCGCCGCTACCGGCCAGGCGCTGGCGAGCAGGCTGCGCTTGGGCGGCATGGTCTTCTTCGGGCAGGCGAGCAAATGCAGGCGATGTTTGGCGCGCGTCGCGGCGACATAGAGCAGGCGCGCGGCCTCGGTGTCCTCGGCTTCGCGGTCCAGGGCTTTCAGGTAGTCGTAGGCGGGCTCGTTGGCGCTTCCGGTTTCCTTTATAGGGGCAAGCAAAAGGCTGGATCCCCGCCTGCGCGGGGACGACGCACTATCGTGCGTCAATTCCTTCCAACGCATGAGCGGCGCCTCGCCGCGGCCCGGCGCTCGCTCGAGGCCGGGCAGGATCACGGTGCCGAATTCGAGGCCCTTGGCCTTGTGGATGGTCATGATCTGCAGGTCGTCTTCGAGCGCCGCGGGATCGGGCGGCGCGTAGAGTTCGTCCAGCAGCTCGGCCAAGCGCGCGAAATCCACTTCGCCCGCCTCCTCCAGCTGCTCCAGCGCATCGAGGTAGGTCTCGGCATCTTCCAGGTCCTCGGGACCGTCGACGCAGGCCGGGCCGCCGAGCGCGAGCCAGGTGGCCTCGACGCGGTCGCGCAGCGTGCCGCGCAGGCGGTTGGCGAGCGCGGGGGCGAGGATGGCGCGGAAACGCTCCAGCCTGGGAACGTTTTGCACGAGTTCCCATACGGTTTCGCGCTTTTCCTCGAAGTAAGAACTCAATTCGAGCAAAGGCAAACCCACCCAGGGCGCCCTAAGGATCGCCAGCCAGGCGACGCGATCGGCGAGGTGCGTGAGCGCGCGCGTGAGGGCGAAGAGGTCCTGCACCACCTGCTTTTCGCCCAGCTTGTCGATCTCGATGGCGCGAAAGCGGATGCGGGCGGCCTTGAGCGCGGGCACGATCTCGGCCAGCGCGCTGCGGTTGCGCACCAGCAGCGCGCAATCCTTCTTCGCTTCCCTGATCAGTTCGATGATCTTGCGCGACTCAAGGACGGCATCCGCGCACACATGCCAGGTCACCGCCTCGCCGGGCAAGGCCGGATCGTTGGGCGCCGCCGGCGAATACGGCACGGCGCCGGAGGACTCCGATTCCTCGGTTGGAAATATTCTGGCGAAAGCCTCGTTGAAAAAACCCACCAACCCGGCTTGCGAACGGAAATTGGTCTTGAGCGCGACCGCTTCCAACTGCACGTTCGGCAACCCCTCGCGCCGCGCGCGCAGGAAAAGGCCCACTTCCGCCTCGCGGAAGCGGTAGATGCTCTGCATCGGGTCGCCCACCACGAAGAGCGTGCGTCCGTCGCCCTGCTGCCAGCCGGCGGTGAGACGATCGAGCAGTTCCCACTGGCTGATGGAGGTGTCCTGGAATTCATCCACCAGGATGTGGGAGATTCTGTTGTCCAAAGCCAGAAGCAAATCGCTCGGGTCCTCGAAACTGCCCAGCGCGCGGACCGCGCCCTGCGCGACCTCGGTGAAATCGGCTTCGCCGCGCGCGGCGAAGACGAGCTTGAGTTCGGCCGCCGCGAGCGGCAGCAGCGCCAGCATGGCTTCGAGCGCTTCCCATTGGGTTGGGAGGTATTTCTCCGGCGGAAGATGCAGCAGGTCGCCGAGCGCCTTGCGCAGCGCCTCATTGCCGTCCAGGGCCTGAGCGTCCCTGGAGCGTTTTCTCCATGCGCCTTTTTTCGTCAACACGCTTTCCGCGAACTCCACCGAAGCGCGCGAATCGAGCCCGTTGGCGTGCTGCAGAAGTCTTTCTCTTTCAGCGGCGAAAGCGGCTTCAAGTTCCTTGCGCGTGGGCGCGAGGCCGGTCTTGCGCAGCCACTGGTCGCGCTTGCGCAGCATGCCGGCGAGCAGCGACACAGCGGTGCCGACATTGTTGTCGAGGTGCGCAAGGAGGCGCGCCACGGCGGGATTGCCGTAGTCGGAGGCCGCGCGCAGCGCCGCTTCGCGGTAGAGCGGCTCCGGATCCTCGGCGATGCCCGGCGCGACGCCGAACTGCGAGGGCACCGGCAGCTGGCGCGCGAGCGACAGGCAGAAAGCGTCGATGGTTTCGATGCGCAGGCGGTGCGCGATCTCGGCCGCGTCGGGAAGTTTCTCCAGCACGCGCTTCCTCATCTCGGCCGCGGCTTTCTTGGTGAAGGTAATAGCGAGCACTTCTTCGGGTCTTTTCGCCAGCGATAAAAGCCTGAGGAATCTACCCACCAGTAACGTCGTCTTCCCGGAACCCGCTGGCGCCTGGACGATGAAGGATCGCGCGGGGTTCAGCGCACGGTCCCGCTCGGCCTGGTCGGCTATCATGGTCGCGGAGGATTCAGCCATGCGCGTCATTCCCGGCGACACCATGCCCGGCATCGACGCCCGTCTTGCGGGTGGCGGGCGCTGGGCGCTCGCGCAGGAGAAGGCGGAGAAGCTTTGCCTCCTTGCCTTCTATCGCGGCATTTTCTGCCCGATCTGCCGCCTCTGGGTCGCCGACCTGGATCGCCTCGTGCCCGAGTTCGAGCAGCGCGGCGTGTCGGTGATCGCGCTTTCCTGCGACAAGAAGGACGGCGCCGAGAAGGCGGTCGCGGAATGGGGCCTGAAGCACCTGCGCGTGGGCTACCGGCTCGATGTCGAGGACGCGCGCCGCGCCGGCCTCTACATCTCCGAGGGCCGCGGCCTGAACCCGGGCAGCGGCTTCAAGGAGCCGATGCTTTTCGCCGAGCCGGCGCTCCTCCTGGTGAAACCCGAGGGCGAGCTCTACGCGGCGTGGATCCAGTCCACCCCCTACGCGCGCGCGCGCCTCGCGGAAATCCTCACCGCGGTGGACAACTTCGCGGGGCGAAATTTTCCCGAACCGAGGGGCTCGGCCTGATCCAGACGTCGTTCCCGCGAAAGCGGGAATCCACATGGGTCCCCACCTTCGCGGGGACGACAGCAATTTCCTAGTCGGTGCTGGAGCCCCCGGAGTCGCTGTCGCTAGCGACGGGGCTGCAGGCGGCGCACAGCAATGCGCCGTCGTCGAACGCGGTCGCGTGGCGCTCGCAAACGAAGCGCCGGCAATCCCTGCGGTTGCCGGCCGACGGCACGCCGCAGGCCTTCTTCCAGAACAGCATCCCGGCTTTAAAGCTGCAGGTCGCCATGGCCATCCTCCTTCGCGTCGCTTCGAAAGATTACGCCTCATTCCCGCTCCCCGGCATCGTCCTCGGCCGCGAGCGCGCTCAGCCTCTCGTGCACGCGGCACAGCGGCTGCAGGTCGCAGTTGCGGCAGGTGGCGAGGCCTTTTTTCGGATCCACGCGCGCGTCGCCGGCGGCGAAGCCCGAAGCCAGCCTGTCCAGGTCGCGCTTCCAGGTCGCTACCAGCCCAGGCCAGTTCTTGGCCGCTTCAACGCCCGGGATTTCCTTGCCTTTCAGCCCGTAGCCGGAGAATTTCATTTCTCCCGCTCGCAAGGTCCCGAAGGCGACGGCGGTGACGTCCTCCGCGGCGCTGATGACGTACAGCGGCAACTGCGGCTCGTCGGGTCGGTCGCCCATCCAGCTGCTGCGCGACGCGCGGCCGGTCTTGTAATCGATGATCACGTGCATGCCGCGCATTTCACCTTCCAGGAAGCGGTCCATGCGGTCGATGCGGCCGCTGAAAGAGAGCCCGCCGATGTCGATCGGCCTTTTTTGCTCCACCTGGACGACTTCAAAAGGCGAACGACCACGCTCGACCGCAAGCCACTCGGCGGCCAACCGCATCAACCGTCGCTTTTCAAGTTCGGCGAAGCGCGCATCGAGATCGAGTTCGGCGACCGCCGCCCCTGCGCTTTTTTCTATCAAGGCGTTCAAATCCCGGGACAGGCCGGAACTGGTCTTCAACTCGCTCCAGATCCCCGCCATCAGCGCATGCAGCAACTGGCCGCGCTGCATCGCGTCCAGCCCCGGCTCGGGCGCATCCAGCGCTTCGGCGCCGAGGCGGTGGCGCGCGAAGGCGCGGAACGGGCAGGCGGCCTGGTCGGCCAGCACGCGCGTGCCGCCCTTGATCGTTTTCGAATGGAGAGCGGGTGCTTTTTCATCCGCGATGGATTCAAGTGCACTGGAAGAAAAAAGCAGGTCCCGGTAGACCGGAAACGCAGGCAACTCCAGCCTTTCTTCCGGCAGCAGCGCAATCAATGGGCTGGGCGAAAGTTCGCGATCTTCTTCGCGCCGCGGCCAGGAGAACACCACCTCGTCCGAGGCGCGCATCCAGCCTTCGGTGCGTTGCCGGTCGAGCGCGAGCGAAGCCTCGGCCGAAGCCGAGGCAATGCCGGTCTTGCGCTGCAGCGCCGCCGGCAAAAAGGGATCCGGATGCACGCGCTGCGGCCAGGCGCCGTCGGTGAGCCCGCTCACCCAGAGCGCGTCGAACTCGATGCCCACGGACTCGATCAGGCCCAGCACCTGGATCGGCGCCCGGCTGCCTTCGGGCTGGAACAGGGTCTCGGCGCAGAGCCGGCGCAACTGCCGTAGCGCCTGCTGCGGCGAGAAGCTCAGGGACAAAACGCTCAGGCGGGCGAAATCGCCAAGCACTTCGTTGAACTTGGCGAGCGTCTGATGTTCGTTCGAATCGCGCGAGCGCTCGCCCGGAAAGCCCGCCGCATCCAGCAGCGCGGTGAAGTGCTCTGCCCAGTCGTGGGGCGACTGTTTTCCTGCTTTCAAGCCATAAAATTTTTCCAGGTGCCCGCGCAGAAGCGGACAGCCCGCCACCAGGCCGATCAATCTGGGCAGGGAAATTTCCGCGCCCGCTTCGCGGCGCAGGCGGGCGTCGAGCCGCGCGCGCGCGGCCCTCTCACCTTCCGCGCCGCCGAGGAACGGCGAGCGGATCAAGCGGCTCGCCTGTTCGAACCGGATTTCGCCGTATTTGAATTCCAGCAGGGACAGGGCGAAATCGACCAGCGCATAGCTGTCCAGCGGCTCGCCGATGGAGAGCTCGAAGGGCAAGGACGAACCCAGGACGCGCCCGAAAACGCGCGCCGCCTCGCGCCGGCGCAGCTTGAGATCCGGCACGACGACACCAATGTGTTGCCTGCCCTCCTCCAGCCGCGCGCGCGCCCAGCGCGCCGCGCTGTCGAGCTCCTCGCGCGAAGAGGCGAATGAGGTCTTGACTACCTTGCCTTGTTTTTTCCCAGGCTGGCAATACAACAGTTCAAAACCCTTGAAATAGTCCCGCGTCTGCGGCGGCAGGATGTCGAACGCGTAGGCAACGAGGAGTCTGGATTTCCTGCCTTCGATCTTCAGGTCCGGAAGGACCGCGGCATCCGTGAAGCCCTCTTTCCTGCAGCGCTGGGCATAGGTGCGCGCCCAGGCCGCGAAGGCCTGCGTGTCCTCGCCGCCGGGGAACTTCTCCAGCGCGCCGGCGATGCGCCAGGCCTGGGCGAGCGCCCAGGATTCCATCGCCCGCCCCGCGGTGGCCGGCACGTCGAGCAGCGCGCCGTGCCAGCGCGAGGCGCGGATCGCCTCCTCCCACAGCGCGCGCGCCTGCGCGCTCGAGAGCAGCAACGGCAGCTCGCCCCCGGCCGCACCCGCGTACGTCGCGTCGTCATAACAACGCGCGGCGAAGGCTTCGAGGGGCAGGATGTCGGCGTCTTCCCAGCAAGAAACGCCCTTGTGCGCCTGGAAGGAATCGAATTCAGCCCGCAGCACCTGTGCGAGGCGCCGGTTGGGCGTGACCACCGTGACGCCCCCGGCCAGGCCCTCGGCCAGCCGAGCGAACAGGTCAGCCTTGCTTAAGCTCGACGGGTCACCCGGCATGCGCCGGATGATATATCCCGTTCAATTGCCACCGCCGCGAGATGACGTCCTAACTACGTCAGCGCTCCAGCAGATGATTCTTTTCCTTGACCTTGGCCCATTCGTCCGCGTCCGGCGGTCCCGGCTTGCGCTCGATGAGCGGCTTCCACCCCGCCGCGAGCTCCTTGTTGAGGGGGATCCAGTCGCGCTGGCCGTCCGGGACGTCGTCCTCGGCGAAGATGGCCTCCACCGGGCATTCGGGCACGCACAGGGTGCAGTCGATGCATTCGTCCGGGTCGATGACCAGCATGTTGGGCCCCTCCCGGAAGCAGTCCACCGGGCAGACGTCGACGCAATCGGTGTACTTGCACTTGATGCAGGATTCGGTGACGACGTATGTCATTTTCTTTTTGAAATCATTCCCTTAGGCCAAGATGGGTCGCAGGCCTCATAATACCCGTTCCTGCATCACCCCCAAGGCAAACCAGCAATGAGCGGTAGTAACGTGAACGGCGGCATTCAGCATATTACGGACGACAGTTTCGAGCCCGAGGTCCTGAAATCCGAGGTCCCGGTGCTGGTGGACTACTGGGCCGAATGGTGCGGCCCCTGCAAGTCGATCGCCCCGATCCTCGAGGCGGTGGCAAAGGAGTACGGCGGCCGTCTCAAGGTGGCCAAGATCAACGTGGACGAGAACCAGTCCACCCCGGCCAAATTCGGCATCCGCGGCATCCCCACCCTGATGCTGTTCAAGAACGGCAACGTCGAGGCCACCAAGGTGGGCGCGCTGTCCAAGTCCCAGCTCACCGCCTTCCTTGACAGCAATATCTAAAAACCCTACTCTCTGAGCCGTAGCTGCGCCGAATTGGACGACGGCGCGGCAGCAGCACCCCTAGCGCGGGGTCAAGCGCATCTTCCTCTCAGAAGACTACGGCAGCAGTACTGGCCGCACTCTATTCAATTCGCGCATTTGACGGTCAAACATGCAACTCTCAGAACTTAAGAACCTCCACGTCTCCGAACTCCTCGAGACGGCGACGACCAACGGCATCGACGGCGCCAACCGGATGCGCAAGCAGGACCTCATCTTCGCCATGCTCAAGAACCAGGCGAAGAAGGGCGAGTCCATTTTCGGTGACGGCACGCTCGAAGTGCTGCCCGACGGCTTCGGCTTCCTGCGCTCGCCCGATACCTCCTACCTCGCGAGCACCGACGACATCTACGTCAGCCCCTCGCAGATCCGCCGCTTCAACCTGCACACCGGCGACACCATCGAAGGCGAAATCCGCACGCCGAAGGACGGCGAGCGCTATTTCGCCCTGGTCAAGGTGGACAAGGTCAACGGCGAGGCGCCCGACGCGGTCAAGCACAAGATCCTGTTCGAGAACCTCACCCCCCTGCACCCGGACAAGGCCTTCAAGCTCGAGCGCGAAATCAAGGCCGAGGAAAACATCACCGGCCGCATCATCGACATCATCGCGCCGATCGGCAAGGGCCAGCGCGGCCTGATCGTCTCGCCGCCGAAGGCCGGCAAGACCGTGATGCTGCAGCACATCGCGCACGCGATCGTCGCCAACCACCCGGAAGTCGCCCTCATCGTGCTGCTCATCGACGAGCGGCCCGAGGAAGTGACCGAGATGTCGCGCTCGGTACGTGGCGAAGTGGTCGCCTCGACTTTCGACGAACCGGCCTCGCGCCACGTGCAGGTGGCCGAAATGGTCATCGAGAAGGCCAAGCGCCTGGTCGAGCACAAGAAGGATGTCGTGATCCTGCTCGACTCCATCACCCGCCTCGCGCGCGCCTATAACGCGGTGCAGCCCGCCTCGGGCAAGGTGCTCACCGGCGGCGTCGACGCCAACGCCCTGCAGAAGCCGAAGCGGTTTTTCGGCGCCGCGCGCAACGTCGAAGAAGGCGGTTCGCTAACCATCATCGCCACCGCGCTGATCGACACCGGTAGCCGCATGGACGACGTGATCTACGAGGAATTCAAGGGCACCGGCAACCTCGAAATCCACCTCGACCGGCGCATGCACGAGAAGCGCATCTTCCCCGCCATCAACGTCAACCGCTCCGGCACGCGGCGCGAAGAACTGCTCATCCCGCGCGAAGTGCTGCAGAAAATCTGGGTGCTGAGGAAACTCCTCTTCCCCATGGACGAACTCGAAGCGGCCGAATTCCTCATCGACAAGGTGAAGGCGACGAAGCAGAACGCGGAATTCTTCGAATCCATGCGTCGGGGCTGAATTTCATCTATAATCAAAGACTTTCCTGAGAAAAAGCGCCATGAAACCAGGCATCCATCCCAGCTACCAGGCGGTGATTTTCCACGACACCGCGGCGAACCATTCCTTCCTCACCCGCGCCTCGATCGACACCAAGGGCCGCGAGACGATGAAGTGGACCGACGGCAAGGAATATCCGGTGGTCAAGGTCGAGATTTCTTCCGAGTCTCACCCGCACTACACCGGCAAGCAGAAGATCATGGACACCGCCGGCCGGGTCGAGAAGTTCAAGCGCCGCTACAGCAAGAAAAAGCCCGCGTAATTTCCGGGGCAGTGCCGCCGGCGCCATGCTGCCCCGCCTTGCTTTACCGCCCACGCACGCCGTACTGATCGTCCTCGCACTGGCGTTCATCGCGCCGGGCCTGGTCGGGCACGACCCATGGCGCGCCTTCGATGTCCTCACGATCGAGGTGGTGCAGCAGATGCACCTTTCGGGCGACTGGGTGGTACCGCGCATCGCCGGCGAGCCCTGGCTCGAAGACCCGCCCTTCTACCACTGGCTCGGCCTCGCCTTTGCCAAGGCGCTGGGCTGGCTGTTCGGCTTCCACAACGCCGTGCGCCTCGCCAGCGGCCTGTTCATGATGGCCGCATTATGGTTCCTTTACCTGGCCGCCAGGCACTCCGCATTGCACGGCGAAGCCCGGCCGACTGGCGCCAGCGCCGCACTGCTGCTGGTGGGCTCGATCGGCCTGATGGTGCACGCGCACGAGGCGGTGCCCGACCTCGCCACGCTGGCGGCGAGCTGCGCGGGCCTTGCCTTCCTCTTCCAGTCGAAGAAGAAAAACGCGAAGACCGGGCTTGCCTTCGGCGCCTGCCTCGGCGTAGCGTTCCTCTCCACCGGGCCGCTCGCGCCGGCGGTGCTGGGCACGAGCGCGCTGCTTGCGCACCTCGCCTGCGACGAGTGGCGCACCGCGCGCGCGGCGCGTTTCCTCGGCGCTGCGGCGCTCGCCTTCCTCGTGCTCGCGGTTTCCTGGCCGCTGGCGCTCTACCTGCGCGCACCGGAGCTCGCGCAGGCGTGGTGGCACGGCGCCACGCACGCGCGCGGCGGCTTCGGCGAAAACCTGCGCTACTACCTTTCCACCGCGAGCTGGTTCGCCTGGCCGGCCTGGCCGCTCGCACTGTGGTCGGGATGGATCCTGCGGCGCGAATGGCGCACGCCGCGCGTGTTCGTGCCGCTCGCCTACGTCCTGCTCGCGCTGCCCGCGATCGCCTGGCTCGGCCCGCGCCAGGACATCAACACCATTGCGCTCCTCGCGCCGCTCTCGCTCCTGGGCGCGCACGGCGTGGCGCGACTGCGCCGCGGCGCGGCCAACCTGCTCGACTGGTTCGGCACCATGACCTTTTCGTTCTTCGCCGCGCTGGTGTGGCTCGGCTACATCGCGATGATGACCGGCGTGCCGCCGCGCATCGCCAACAACTTCGCCAAGACTGCACCGGGCTTCGTGCCGCAGTTCGAGCTGCTGCCGTTCCTTGCGGCGCTCGCGCTGACGCTGGCCTGGCCGTATCTCGCCTTCTACACCGCGCCTTCGCCCACGCGCGGCGTCACGCGCTGGGCCGCGGGCGTGGCACTGCTGTGGGGAACCTTCGCCACGCTCTGGCTGCCCTGGGCCGACCACATAAAAAGCTACCAAAGCGTCGCCCTGCAACTGAAATCCACCCTGCCCGCGGGCGCCGGCTGCATCGCGCAGCAGCAGCTCGCCGCACCGCAGCGCGCCGCGTTCAGCTTCCATGCCGGGATCCGCACCGAAGCGCTCAGCGTCGCCGGCGCGCAAGGCGCGCCAAAGTGCCCCTACGTCATCGTCCAGGGCCATCCGCGCCAGGAGACCACGCCCGGGCCGGGCTGGCGCAAACTGGCGGATGTCGGCCGCCCGGGCGACAGGGGCGAACGCTATCGGCTGTATCGTTACGGGGGATGAGTGCTCGCGCATGAACACCGCATGAACACCACTTCGCCCCTCGATTGCCCGTCCTGGAAGAAACTCGCAGTGCACGCCGACACCTGGCGCACGGCACACCTGGCCGAGCTGCTCGGGGCCGATCCCGCGCGCGCGAAGCAGATGCGCGCCGAGGCGCCGGGCGTGCAGCTCGACTACTCGCGCCAGCGCGTCGGCGCACTCGCGCTGCGGCTGCTCGCGCAGCTCGCCACCGAGCGCGGCTTCGCCGAATGGCGCGCGGCGCTCTTTTCCGGACAGAAGATCAATACGACAGAAGATCGCGCCGCCACGCATACGGCCATGCGCAGCGGCGATGCAGACGCAAAATTCCTTGCACTTGCCGATTCAATCAGAAAAGAAAAACGCTACAAGCGCATCATCAACCTGGGTACCGGCGGCTCGGACCTCGGCCCGCGCCTGCTCGCCGATGCGTTCGGCGACGGCACGCTCGACGTGCGCTTCGTCGCCAACGTCGATCCGGTTGAACTGGAACGGGCGATCGCCGGGGCGGAAGCCAGCAGTACTTTGATTGTTGCCGTTTCCAAGACTTTCACGACCCAGGAAACCCTGGAAAATGCCAAAGCACTGAAGAAGTTGAAATTCCAGAATTTCATTGCAGTCACTGCAAACCCGAATGCAGCAGAACAATTCGGCGCAAGCCAGGTCCTGCCGATGCCCGCATCGATCGGCGGCCGCTACTCGGTATGGTCGGCCGCCGGCTTCAGTGCGGCCTGCGCGCTTGGCGCCAACGCGTTCGGCGAAATCCTCCTGGGTGGGAAGGACATCGACGAGCACTACCGCGAAGCGCCGATGGAACAGAACGTCCCGGTGCTGATGGCGCTGCTCGGTGCGTGGAACGTGAACTTCCTCGGCAGCCACGCGCTCGCCGTACTGCCTTACGCGCACCGCCTGCGCCAGCTGCCCGCCTACCTGCAGCAGCTGGAGATGGAATCCGGCGGCAAGGGCGTGGACCGCGCCGGGCAAACCGTGGGCTACGCGACCAGCCCGGTGCTGTTCGGCGCCGAGGGCACGCCCGTGCAGCACGCCTTCATGCAGCTGCTGCACCAGGGCACGCCAGCCGTAGCGGTCGACTTCATCGACGCCTCGGTAAACGAGACCCTGTCGGCCAACGTACTCGCCCAGGCCGACGCCCTGGCCTACGGCACAGGTGAAGCAGACCTGCCGCCGCACCGGCGCCATGCCGGCAACCGGCCCTCCAGCATCCTGAAATTCAGGCAGTTCGCGCCACGGGACCTGGGCCGCCTCATCGCGCTGTACGAGCACAAGGTCTTCACGCAGGGCGTACTGTGGAACCTCAACAGCTTCGACCAGTGGGGCGTGGAGCTGGGAAAACAGATGGCGCAGAACCTACTTTCGAGGAGCACGTAGCGATGGACCAGGAAACCTTCAATCTGAGCATCCGCAAGTTCCTCAAGACGGTCGGCGTGGGCTCGCAGCGCGAAATCGAGCAGGCGGTGCAAAAGGCGCTGGAGGCAAAGCGCCTGAACGGGGACGAGAGCTTCGCGGCGACGGTCACGCTGGAGATTCCGTCGCTGGGCCTTAAGGTGCCTTTCGAAGGCGAGATAAAGCTAAAATGACCACATGAACAAGGCCCGCGAATTCGACCAGTCCGTCGTCGCCGAGCTGAAAACCCTGCTCGGCGATCGCGTTTCTACCTCGGCTGCGGTGCGCGAGCACCACGGCAAGGACGAGTCCTACTTTCCCTACGCGCTGCCCGATGTCGTCGTGTTCCTGAAGACGACCGAGGAAGTGCGCGACGTCGTCAACATTTGCCGCAGCCACCGCGTACCCATGATCCCCTACGGCGTGGGCACCTCGCTCGAGGGCCACATCCTCGCCGTGCAGGGCGGCGTGTGCATCGACCTGTCGCAGATGAACCAGGTGCTCGCGGTGCATGAGGAGGACCTCGACGCCGTGGTGCAGGCGGGCGTCACGCGCAAGCAACTGAACGAGCACATCCGGCACACGGGCCTGTTCTTCCCGATCGATCCGGGGGCGGACGCGACGCTGGGCGGCATGACCGCGACGCGCGCCTCGGGAACCAACGCGGTGCGCTACGGCACCATGCGGGAAAACGTGATGTCGCTGAAGGTGGTGCTGGCCGACGGGCGCATCATCCAGACCTCGCGCCGCGCCAAGAAATCCGCGGCCGGCTACGACCTGACGCGCCTCTTCGTCGGCTCCGAGGGGACGCTGGGCATCATCACCGAGGTGACCGTGAAGCTGCACCCGGTGCAGGCCGCGATGTCGGCGGCGGTGTGTTCCTTTGCCGCCATCGACGGCGCCGCCAAGACCGTGATCCAGACGCTGCAGGCGGGGATCCCGATCGCGCGCTCGGAACTGCTGTGCGCGCTCACCATGAAGGCGCTCAACGCGCACAACAAGACCACGCACCGCGAGCAGCCGACGCTGCTGCTGGAATTCCACGGCACCGAGGCGAGCGTGGTCGAGCAGGCGCAGCTGGTGCAGGAGATCGCGAAGGACAACGGCGGCATGGACTTCCAGTGGGCGACGCGGCCCGAGGAACGCACCAGGCTCTGGGAAGCGCGCCACAACGCCTATTTCGCCTGCCTGCAGCTCAAGGCCGGATCGCGCGCGGTGTCGACCGACGTTTGCGTGCCGATTTCGCGCCTGGCCGAATGCGTCACTGCCACGGCGAAGGACCTGGCGCAGTCCTCGCTCCCGGTGCCGCTCTTCGGCCACGTCGGCGATGGCAACTTCCACCTCGTGATCCTCGTCGACCCGGCGAGCAAGGTCGAAATGGAGGAAGCCAAATCGATCAATTCGCGCCTGGTGACCCGCGCGCTGGCGATGGAAGGCACCTGCACCGGCGAGCACGGCATCGGCATGGGCAAGATGGACTCGATGCGCAAGGAACTGGGCGACGACGCCATCGACGTCATGCGCGATCTCAAAAGGGTGTTCGACCCGGAAAATCTCATGAATCCCGGCAAAGTGGTGCCGCTGTGAGCGCAGAAAAAAAACTTGAAGAACTCGGTATTGATCTCGGCTCGGTTTCATCGCCGGTAGCGAACTACGTCAACGCGGTGCGCACCGGCAACCTGCTCTACCTCGCGGGCAAGGGCCCGCGCCCCGACGCCAAGGGCCACCGGCCAGCGGGCAAGGTGGGACGCGACTTCACCGCCGAGCAGGCTTACCAGCATGCGCGCTCGGTGGGCCTCGACCTGCTTGCGGTGATGCGCGCCGAACTGGGCAGCCTCGATCGCGTCAAGCGCGTGGTGAAGGTGCTCGGCATGGTGAACGCGGTGCCGGAGTTCACCGACCACCCGAAGGTCATCAACGGCTGCTCGGACCTGTTCGTCGAAGTCCTTGGCGAGGCCGGCAAGCACGCGCGCTCGGCGGTCGGCATGGGCTCCCTGCCGATGGGCATCCCGGTGGAAATCGAAGTGATTGTCGAAGTCAGCTAGAAAAACGGGGACTGTCCCTGTTTTTCGCCTAGATGGTCATCACGTTCTTGCGGTAGTACTTCAGTTCCTCGACCGACTCGTAGATGTCGGCGAGCGCCTCGTGCTTGCCTTCCTTCTTCATGCCCTTGACCAGTTCGGGCTTCCAGCGCCTGACCAGTTCCTTCAGCGTCGACACGTCGAGGTTGCGGTAGAGGAAATGCGCCTCCAGCGCCGGCATCCAGCGCGCGAGAAAGCGCCGGTCCTGGCAGATCGAGTTGCCGCACATGGGCGAGGCGCCCGCCGGCACGTGCTGCTTGAGGAACTCGAGCAACTGGCGCTCCGCCGCCGCCTCGTCGAGCGTCGCGGCCTTGACCTTGTCCACCAGGCCCGACTTGCCGTGCACCGAGCGGTTCCAGGAGTCCATGCCCGCGAGCACCTCGTCGGGCTGGCGCACCACGAGCACCGGGCCCTCGGCGACCAGGTTCAGCTGCGCGTCGGTCACCACCACGGCGAGCTCGATGATGCGGTCGGATTCGGGAATCAGCCCGGTCATTTCCAGGTCGATCCAGATGAGGTTGTTGGAATCCGCAGCCATGCCGTATTCTCTCACGCATGAATACTGCTTTTAACGCCGGCGCCTTCACCTGGATCTTCCTCGCCGCGCTCGCGCTCACGGTCGCCACGCGCCTGTGGCTCGCGGCGCGCCAGTCGAGCCACGTGCGCGCGCACCGCGATGCGGTGCCCGCGTCTTTCGCCGACGCCATCCCGCTCGCGGCGCACCGGAAAGCCGCCGACTACACCGTCGCCAAGGTCGGGCTGGGCAGGGCGGACTTGTGCGTCGAGCTCGCCGTGCTGCTGGCGCTGACGCTCGGAGGACTGCTGCAGTTGTTCGCCGACCAGTGGGCGCGCGCCTTCGCGCCGGATTCCCTCCTGCACGGCACCGCGCTGATTCTCGGCGTCTTCGTGCTGCAGGGCGTGGCGGGCATTCCGCTGGCCCTGTATGCGACCTTCGTCATCGAAGCGCGCTTCGGCTTCAACAAGATGACCTGGCGGCTGTACCTGCTGGACATGCTCAAGTCGACGCTGCTCGGCGCCGCGCTGGGCATTCCCCTGCTCCTCTTCGTGCTCTGGCTGATGCAGGCGGCGGGCGCGCTCTGGTGGCTGTACGTCTGGGCCGCGATCGTCGCCTACTCGCTGCTGCTGCAGTTCATCGCGCCCCGGTTCATCATGCCCCTCTTTAACAAGTTCTCGCCGCTCGAGGACCCCGCCCTGGTCGAACGCGTGCAGCGCCTGCTCGACAGGTGCGGCTACCGCTCGCGGGGCCTCTTCGTCATGGACGGCTCGAAGCGCTCGGCGCACGGCAACGCGTTCTTCTCCGGCTTCGGCGCGACGAAGCGGATCGTGCTGTTCGACACGCTCATCGACAGGCTGCAACCGGCCGAAGTCGAGGCGGTGCTCGCGCACGAGCTGGGCCATTTCAAGCTGCGCCACATCATCAAGGGCATGCTGCTGGGCTGGACCGCGACCCTGGCGCTGCTGTTCGCGCTCGGGCTGCTGCTCGACCAGCGGTGGTTCTATGCCGGACTGGGCGTGCAGACCCCGTCGCTGGCGATGGCCCTGGTCCTGTTCATGCTGGTGGCGCCGGTGTTCCTGTACTTCACGCAACCGCTCGGCAAGATTTTTTCCCGCAAGAACGAGTTCGAGGCCGATGCGTTCGCGACCCGGCACGCGAAGGCCGAGGACCTGATTCACGCGCTGGTGAAGCTGTACCGGGACAACGCCTCGACGCTGACGCCCGATCCCCTGCATTCCGCGTTCTACGATTCGCACCCGCCCGCCGCGACGCGCATCGCGCGGCTGCGCGCCGCCCCGGAGGCGACATGACTTTGCTCACGACGAAACATTGCAAGCCCTGCGAAGGCGGCACCGCCCCCTATAGCGCGGCGCAGACGCAGGAAATGCTCGCCCAGCTGAAGGGCTGGATCGTCGAGGAGGGCAAGCTGGTGAAGCTCTACCCGTTCAGGAACTACTACGAGACCATGGCTTTCGTGAATGCGCTCGCCTGGGTTTCGCACCGCGAGGATCACCACCCCGACCTGGTGGTGAGCTACAACAAGTGCCGCGTCGAGTACTCGACGCACGCCATCGGCGGGCTGTCGGAAAACGACTTCATCTGCGCCGCCAAGGCGGATGCGCTGACGAAGCTTTGATGAAACGGGTTTATTCCTCTCACAACCTTGTTCTCGCCCATCATTTCCGCAACCTCCTCGAGGCCGAAGGCATCGAGACGGAGGTGAGGAACCAGGCGCTTTCCTCGGCAATGGGGGAGCTGCCGCCGGCAGAGTGCCAGGCGGAAGTCTGGGTTGCCGATCAGGACCTGGAGAAGTCCACAGCGATCCTGCACCGCAGGCCCGCGGGTCCGGACTGGCGCTGCGAGGCATGCGGCGAAACCCTCGGCCCCCAGTTCACGCACTGCTGGCAATGCGGCGCCGTCAGAACACCGATGCCACGGCAAGGATGATGAGGAGGAACACCCACAGCACCAGCGCGCGCCAGAGCAGGCCCACGGTGCTGTCGAGGAAGGCCGCATCGGCCGGTTCGCCCAGGCCCAGGTCGCTGCGCGCGTAGAGCCCTTCGACTTCGCTGAGCGGCATGCCGAGCTTCACGCCCAGCGCGCCGGCGCCCGCGGCGAGCACGATGCCCAGCTGGGGATCGGGCCAGGCCGCCGCCTGGGTGCGCCAGCAATAGACCGCGTCCTCGAAATCGCCGACCACGGCGAAGGCGGACGCGGTAAGGCGCACCGCGGGCCACTCCAGAACGAGCAAGGCCTTGCGCGCGAAGCCGCCGAACGCCCCTTTGCCGCCCCAGCGCCGGTCGAGGAACACCGCCATGCGGTAGAGGATCGCGCCGCTGGGGCCCGGCAGCACCGCGAACCAGAACAGCACCGCGAAGACGTTGCGGTGCGAGGCGGCGATGGCTTCCTCGATGGCGAGGCGGATCACCTCCTCGCGCGTGCGGTGCGTCGCCGACTCGCCGCGCCAGGCGCCGATCAGTTCCCGTGCCCGGTCCACATCCCCCTCGCGCAGCGCGCCCTGGATGTCGGTGAAGTAGTGGCTGAACTGGCGAAAGCCCAGCGTGAGGTAGAGCGCGGCGATGTTGGCGAGCAGCGCGGCGAGCGGCGAGAGCCAGAGGAGCAGCGCGTAGAGCGCGAGAGCCGCGGCCGCCGGCGCGAGCGCCGCGAGGACCCAGGCGATGGTGCCGTGGCGCGATTCGCCGGCGTTGAAGTTGCGCTCGAGCCAGTCGGCCCAGGCCGACGCCGCTCCCGCCACCGCCTTGCGGTCGCTGAGCGGGCGCCACTGCTCGAGCAGCAGCGCGGCGATGATCGCCAGGATTCCCATGATGGCCGGAGTCTACCGTGCGGGCTGCGAACCCTGCGCCAGATAGCGGTAAAGGTTCACCAGCATGCCCGCGGTCGCACCCCAGATGTAGTGCTGCTGGTACGGCATGGCGTAGAACCAGCGCAGCTTGCCCTGCCATTCGCGCGACCGGCGCTGGTGGTTGGCCGGGTCGAGCAGGAAGGCGAGTGGCACCTCGAAGATTTCCTCCACTTCGTTGGCGTCGCGCTCGAGCTCCAGCGGCGGCGTGAGGACGCCGATCACCGGCGTGATGATGAATTCGGTGCGCGTGTGATACTCGGGCATACGCCCGAGCAGCTCGACGCGCCGCGGATCGAGGCCGATCTCCTCGCGCGCCTCGCGCAGCGCGGTCGCTTCGGGCGAGGCGTCGCCCGGCGCGACCCGCCCGCCCGGAAAACTCACCTGGCCGGAGTGGTCCTTCAGGTGCCCCGAACGACGCGTAAACAGCACCGTCAACCCGTCCGGGTTTTCCACACCATGGTCGACGATCGGCACCAGCACCGCGGCGGGCTTGAGCGCGGCAGCCTCGGGCCGGACGCCTTCGTCGCCGTAGACGCTCGCCGCTGGCGGCGGCGCCGTGGCGAAATGGCGACGCAGCCAGGCGACGCTGAGGGGTCCTTTCAGGGAACGAGGACCACAGAGCCCGTCATGGGATAAGGACGACCGAACCGGTCGTTTTTCTCCCTTCCAGGTCGCGGTGCGCCTGCGCCGCGTCGGCGAGCTTGTAGCGCGCGGTCGTCTCGATTTTCACCTTCTTCGACTTCACCGCCGCGAAGAGGGCATTGGAGCGCGACACCAGGTCGGCGCGGCTGGCGATGTGCGTAGCCAGCGTCGGGCGCGTGACGAAGAGCGAGCCCTTGGCCGAAAGGATGCCCAGGTTCACCGGCGGCACCGCGCCCGAGGCGTTGCCGAAGGAGGCGATCAGGCCGCGCGCGCGCAGGCAATCGAGCGAGCCTTCCCAGGTCGACTTGCCGACGCCGTCGTACACCACCGGCACGCCCTTGCCGCCGGTGATCTCCTTGACGCGCTGGACGAAATTCTCCGTGCTGTAGTTGATGACGTGCTTCGCGCCGTGCGCCCTGGCGAGCTTGCCCTTCTCGTCCGAGCCCACGGTGGCGATGGTGTTGACGCCAAGCTTCTTCAGCCACTGCAGGGCGATCAGGCCGACCCCGCCGGCGGCGGCATGCCACAGCACCGTCTCGCCCTTCTTCACCTTGTAGGTTGAAAAGATGAGGTAGTGCACGGTGAGGCCCTTCAGCAGCATCGAGGCGGCCTGCTCTTCCGATATCCCCTTGGGCAGCTTCACCATGCGCTCCGCGGGCACCACGCGCGCCTCGCAATACGAGCCCGGGATGCCGGTGTAGCAGACGCGGTCGCCCTTCTTCAGGCCCTTCACCCCCGGCCCGAGCGCTTCGATCACGCCGGCGCCTTCATTGCCGCCGGTCTGCGGCAGCTGCATCGGGTACAGGCCCGAGCGCTGGTAGGTGTCGACGTAGTTGACGCCAATCGCGGTATGCCGGATGCGCACCTGCCCCTGCCCCGGCTCGCCGACCTGCACCTCGTCGAGCTGCAACACCTCCGGACCGCCCTGCTTGTGATAACGGACTGCCTTTGCCATTGGTCTATCTCCTGGTTATGGTTTCTTGTCCTGCGGCATCCCCATGTTCATGGCCTGCTGCATCGCCTGCTGTATTCCCGCCAGCCCGGCTTTCTGCATCTCCAGACCCTGGATCCCGGCGCGCAGCATGTTCAGGTTCATGCTCAACCACGCCTCCACCGACCTCAGGTCCTGGATGCGCTTGTCGATCTCCTGCGGGTCGAGGCTCGGCATCGCCATGCCGGGCACCGGCACGCCGAGCGGACCCCACAGGCGCCGGAACATTTCGAATGGGTCCTGCGGTGCGTTCGCGTCGGCCATGGCCTATCCTTCGAAGTCTTTGAAGAAGTCGCGCACTTCCTGTTCCTGGCCGATGGTGTCCTGGTAGCCAAGGTCGATCAGGGTACGGCAGAACGACTCCTCGAACAGCAGGTAGCTCACCAGGTTCGAGCCCGAGCGGTTCAGCGCGCCGGTCGGGCGCAGAATGAAGCGGATGGTCGCCGGCAGCTCGTGCACGAAGCGCGCCGCGATGCGCTCGATCGGCTGCGAGGGCGAAATGAACAGCACCTTCACGGGCCGCAGCGGCAGGTTGGCCTCGGCGAGTTTTTCCGGCGGGATCAGCGTCAGGGTGCGGTTGATGCGCTCCAGGCGCTCCAGGTCCACCGACAATCCGTCGAGGAAGATCGAGTTGAGCGCGTGGCCCGCAATCTGCGCCACCGAGGGGTAGACGTTGGAGCGTGCGCGCGCCGTATCCACGCCGGTCTGGCGTCCGGTGCCGACCACCAGCACCCGGTCCGCGCCCAGGTGCAGCGCCGGGCTGATCGGCGCGATCTGGCGTACCGAGCCGTCGCCGAAGTATTCGCGGTGCACCTTGACCGCGGGGAAGATGAACGGCAGCGCGGAGGATGCGAGCAGGTAATCGAGCTTGAGCGACACCGCGGCGCCGATGCGCTGGTTACGCTCCCAGCCCTCCAGCCCCGAGCCGCCCTGGAAGAAGGACACGCTCTGGCCGGTGGTATATCCGGACGCAGTGACGCTGACCGCGTAGAGGGCGCCCGCATCGATGTGGTCCTGGATGCGCTCGAAGGCGAGCGTGCGCTCGAGCATCTCGCGCAAGGGGCTGTTGTCGAGCAGCGAGACCGGATTGTCGCGCGAGAGCAGCAGCATCGCGCGCAGCCAGCGCGCGCCGCTGCGCATGATGCGGGGCAGGTCCGTGCGGTAGACGTGGTGGCAATGCATGTTCTCCCAGACTTCGAGCAGATTGCCCACGCCGCGGCTGAAATCGTCAGCATACACCGCCAGCGTGGTGGCGTTGATCGCCCCCGCCGAGGTGCCACACAAAATAGGGAACGGGTTCTTCACCGGATTGCCGAGGATGTCGCGCACCGCCTTGACGACGCCGACCTGGTAGGCGGCGCGCGCCCCCCCTCCCGTGAGTACGAGTCCGGCTCTTGCCTTCATGTCAGTCGGGTTTCACTAGAACAGCGTCTGTTCCTGCCCGCGCGGGGCGTTGGCGTCCGCTACCGCGAGCGCGGTCATGTTGACGATGCGGCGCACGGTCGCAGAGGGCGTGAGGATGTGCACCGGGCGCGCCGCGCCGAGCAGGATCGGGCCGATGGTGACGTTCTCGGACGAGGCGACCTTGAGCAGGTTGAAAGAGATGTTGGCCGCATCCAGCGTCGGCATCACCAGCAGGTTGGCCTCGCCCTTCAACCTCGAATTCGGGAACACCTTGTGGCGGATCTCGTCCGACAGGGCCGCGTCGCCGTGCATCTCGCCCTCGATCTCGAGCTCGGGCGCGCGCTCGGCGACGAGCTTGAGCGCCTGCTGCATCTTGCGCGCCGAGGGCAGATCGTCGATCGAGCCGAAGTTCGAGCCCGAGAGCAGCGCCACCTTGGGTACGATGCCGAAGCGGCGGATCTCCTCCGCCGCGAGCACGGTCATCTCGGCGATGTGCTCGGCATCCGGGTCCGGCGTGACGTAGGTATCGCAGATGAATACCGTGCGGCCATCCAGGATCAGCGCGTTCATGGCCGAATAGTGCCGCACGCCCGGGCGCGCCCGATCACCTGGTCGATGTAGAACAGGTGCAGCGCGTGGGTGCCGAAGGTGCCGCAGAGCATGCTGTCGGCCTCGCCCTTGATCATCATCATCGAGCCGATCAGGGTATTGCGCCGGCGCATCTCCACGCGCGCGTACTCCTCCGACACGCCCTTCCTCTCGGTCAGCCGGTGGTAGGTCTTCCAGTAGTCCTTGTAGCGCGGATCGCTCTCCGGGTTGACGAGCGCGAGGTCGCGCCCCGCGCGTAGGCGCAGGCCGAGGCGCTCGATGCGCTGCTCGATCACCTGCGGGCGGCCGATCAGCGTCGGCTTGGCCAGTTTCTCGTCAGCCACGATCTGCACCGCGCGCAGCACGCGCTCGTCCTCGCCCTCGGCGTACACCACGCGCCGCGGCGCCGCGGTGGCCGCCGAGAACAGCGGCTTCATGATCAGGCCCGAGTGGTAGACGAACTGCGTGAGCGAAGCGCGGTAGGCATCCAGGTCCGCGAGCGGGCGCGTCGCCACGCCCGAAGCCATCGCCGCCTTGGCCACCGCGGGCGCGATCTTGGCGATGAGGCGCGGATCGAAGGGGCGCGGGATCAGGTACTCGGGCCCGAATTTGAGGTCCTCGCCGCCGTAGGCGAGCGCGACGATGTCCGAGGCTTCGGCCTGCGCCAGCTCGGCGATCGCCTGCACCGCGGCGAGCTCCATCTCGGTGGTGATGGCGGTGGCGCCGACATCCAGCGCGCCGCGGAAGATGAAGGGGAAGCACAGGACGTTGTTCACCTGGTTCGGATAGTCGCCGCGCCCGGTGGCGATGATGCAATCCGGGCGCGCTTGCTTCGCCAGTTCGGGGCGGATTTCCGGCTCCGGGTTGGCGAGCGCGAGGATCAGCGGGCGCCCGGCCATCTTCTTCAGCATCGCGGGCTTCAACACGCCGCCCGCCGAGAGACCGAGGAACACGTCGGCGCCGGCGATGACCTCATCCAGGGTGCGCGCCTTGGTGTCGATGGCGAAGCGTTCCTTGTCCGGGTCCATCTCCTCCTTGCGGCCCTTCCACACCACGCCCTTGATGTCGGTGACGATGATGTTGGCGCGCGGCAGGCCCATTTTCACCAGCAGTTCTAGGCAGGCGAGCGCCGCCGCGCCGGCGCCGGAGACCACCAGTTTTACCGCGGTGATTTTCTTGTCTATGACCTTCAGGCCGTTCAGGAAGGCGGCGCCGACGATGATCGCGGTGCCGTGCTGGTCGTCGTGGAACACCGGAATCTTCATGCGCGCGCGCAGTTTTCGCTCGACGATGAAGCACTCGGGCGCCTTGATGTCCTCGAGGTTGATGCCGCCGAAAGTGGGCTCGAGGCTGGCGATGATCTCGACCAGCTTGTCCGGATCGCGCTCGTCGATCTCGAGGTCGAAGCAGTCGATGCCGGCGAACTTCTTGAACAGCACCGCCTTGCCCTCCATCACCGGCTTGCCGGCGAGCGGCCCGATCGCGCCCAGGCCCAGCACCGCGGTGCCGTTGGTGATCACCGCGATGAGGTTGGCGCGCGAGGTGAGGTGCACCGCCTGCGCCGGATCGCGCCTGATCTCCTCGCAGGCGTAGGCCACGCCGGGGGAATAGGCGAGCGCGAGGTCGCGCTGGTTGGTAAGCTGCTTGGTGGCAAGGATTGCAATCTTGCCGGGGCGCGGCAAGCGGTGGTACTCGAGGGCGCTCGACCTCAATTCCTCGTCCAAGTTCCACTCCTGAGGATCAGGCGAAAATTATATCCGCTTAATCCCCCCACCCCGGCGCCGGCTCAAGCTGCGGTGCGGCGCCGTCAGGTTGACGCGCCGCGTCGTAGTTGCCTGAGCATCTGCTCCAGGCGCGTGCGCTCGGCGAGTACCTTGAAGGCGTATTGCGAGTTCGGCTCGTCGAAGGCGCCGGCGTACATCTGCAGCGCGGTCTCGGTCTCGCCGAAGCGGCGCAGGTATTCGCGCAGGATCTGCGCCCCCACCTGGATGTTGATGTGCGGATCGAGCAGCGCGCCCTCGCCGCCATGCTCGATGAGTTTCTCGGGATGGAATTTCGGGATCACCTGCATCAGGCCCTTGGCGCCCATGTTGCTCTCGGCCACCGGGTTGTAGCGCGACTCGATCGCCATCACCGCCAGGATCAGCAGCGGATCGACTTTCCACACGCTGCCCGCCTGGTAGGCGGTGGCGACGAAACCGGCGGTGGCGTCGGTCGCCACGCGGTAGCGTTTGGCGATGAACTCGGTCACCGCGCGCTGCTCGAGCACCGCGGCGCTGCCGGTGCCGGGCTGGATCGTACCGGCGGTGGTGTTCTCGGCGTGGGCATCCCACGCCTCGGTCCACAGCGTGGCCTGGTTCAGCAGGAAATCACGCGGCCCCGGCAAGCCCACCGCGAGCAAGGCGGCGAGGCCGACCAGGGCTAACAGCGTGCGCGCCGCCGAAAACAGGCGCCCGGCCCCGGCCAGGGCCGGCAGTCTGACTGCAGCGTTCGTGGTATCCATCTTCAACCTCCATACCTTTCGCGCCGGATCGCCGCCCTCGCCAACCAGCCGCAAGCGCCTCGCTGAGGCATTAGACGGTTCTGGGCGGGGGTGATTTCGCGGCGCGCCCGGTGTGAGCTGGGTGCTCCGCCTGCGTGGTTGCCGGGGAGATTCAGTGGTCCCGGAAGCACGCTGCCGAGCCTTGGGGTTCGGCGACGATTGTTGCGACGCAACGGTCTTAATCATATCGTAAAACTCTCTTTTATGTCAAATACTTCGCCCCTTTTTTGGTGTAAATAGTTGTGCGCTGCGAAAGGGTTGTTTCCGCAGTGAAAATCAAATGCTGAGAACGGGTTCCGGGGCGCTGGAATCCTGGCCTCGAAGAAAAATGGCCGGCGGAGGGCTTGCGCCCCCCACCCCATTCCCGATCGGTTCCCGGTTACGGCCGGGACCCGGTCGGAAACGGCCACGCGGCCGCTGGATTCAGCGCGGTTCTCGCGCCGGTGCTCGCAGCGGCGGACGGCAATCTTACGGACGCCGTCATCGCAGAGCTGGCCTTGGGTCTTGCGGGTTTGCTTGCCGCCGTACTTTTCTTCTTGGCTTTCTTCTTTTTTTTCGCGGCTTTATTTTTTTTGCCCGCTACCCGTCTTGATGCCTTCTTCTTGGACGATTTCTTTTTACCTGATGATTTCTTCTTCTTTTTTTTCTTGCCGCCCTTTTTAGCTTTTTTCTTCGCCATATCAATCTCCTTAGAGGTTGCGAAAGAAAGCCCGGCCCAAGGGGCGCGAACTATTCAATCGCCGGACGGGTGCCCGGCGAACTGAATGCTTGGAGACCGTCACCGCCCACACCATGCGGCAAGGTCCGATCATCTGCCGCCTCTGGCGGCAAGATCCTGATAGAGGATTTCCGGGTCGAGGCGGATGCCGCCTTCCCAGGTCACGGTGGCGGACTCGGGGTCGACGCTCACCTTCTCGAATTCGCGCACGTCGCGCCAGAGCTTGAAGGCGCCGATCTCGAGCAGGTTGCCGAGGAATACACTGCCCTCCAGTCCGTCGTCGAAGCGGATCCAGAGCTTGTAGTCGTCCTCGGCCTTGCATGCGGTCACCCGGTGCATATCGTGTTCTTCCCTATTCCCAGTTAAGGGCGCCGCCGGTCTGGTACTCGATGACGCGCGTCTCGAAGAAGTTGCGTTCCTTCTTCAGGTCGATCATTTCGGCCATCCACGGGAACGGGTTGCTCGCCCCCGGGTACATCACTTCGAGGCCGATCTGCTGGCAGCGGCGGTTGCAGATGAAGCGCAGGTATTCCTTGAACATGGGCGCATTCAGCCCCAGGACGCCGCGCGGCATGGTGTCCTCGGCATAGGCGTACTCCAGCTCGACGGCCTTGCGGAAGATGCCGGTCAGTTCCTCGCGGAACTCAGCCGTCCACAGGTGCGGGTTCTCCAGCTTGATCTGGTTGACGAGGTCGATGCCGAAATTGCAGTGCATCGACTCGTCGCGCAGGATGTACATGTACTGCTCGGCCGAGCCGGTCATCTTGTTTTGCCGGCCAAGCGCGAGGATCTGGGTGAAGCCGACGTAGAAGAACAGGCCCTCCATGAGGCAGGAGAACACGATCAGGCTCTTCAGCAGTTCCTGGTCGGCCTGCGGCGTGCCGGTCTTGAAGGCCGGGTTGGTCAGCGTGTCGATGAACGGGATGAGGAACTCGTCCTTGTCGCGGATCGAGCCGATCTCGTGGTAGGCGTTGAACACCTCGCCCTCATCGAGGTCCAGGCTCTCGACGATGTACTGGTAGGCGTGGGTGTGGATCGCCTCCTCGAAGGCCTGGCGCAGCAGGTACTGGCGGCATTCGGGCGCGGTGATGTGGCGATAGGTCCCCAGCACGATGTTGTTGGCCGCGAGCGAATCCGCGGTGACGAAGAAGCCGAGGTTGCGCGTGATCAGGCGCCGCTCGTCGTCGGTGAGGCCGTTGGGGTCCTTCCACAGCGCGATGTCGCGGCTCATGTTCACTTCCTGCGGCATCCAGTGGTTGGCGCAGGCGGCGATGTATTTCTCCCAGGCCCACTTGTACTTGAAGGGCACCAGCTGGTTCACGTCGGCCTTGGAATTGATGATGCTCTTGTCCTCGACGCGGATGCGCCGGTGCACCGTGCCCGCGCCGCTCGAAGGCGGCACGAAGCCGGCGCGCGGTTGCAGCCCCGGGAGCGCGTTCATTTCTACTGGCATCCTTCGCAATCCGGAGTGTCGATGGCGCAGAACTTGGGTTCCGCCGCCGTGGTCGAGGCCGCCGCCATGCCCCCATCGGATGCGACCGCGTTGAGGGCGCCGGCCTTGCTGGTGGATTTCTCGGCATGCGTTGCGCCCATCGCGCGCAGGTAGTAGGTCGTCTTCAGGCCGCGGATCCAGGCCAGTTTGTAGGTCTCATCAAGCTTCTTGCCCGAGGCGCCGGCCATGTAGATGTTGAGCGACTGCGACTGGTCGATCCACTTCTGGCGCCGCGCGCCGGCTTCCACCAGCCATTTCGGCTCGACCTCGAAGGCGGTCGCGTAAAGGCGCCGCAACTCGGCCGGCGCCCGGTCGATGCGCGCGAGATTGCCGTCGAAGTACTTGAGGTCGGAGATCATCACCTCGTCCCACAGCCCGGCGCGCTTCAGGTCCGACACCAGGTACTCGTTGGTGACGGTGAATTCGCCCGAGAGGTTCGATTTCACGTACAGGTTCTGGTAGGTCGGTTCCAGCGAAGCCGAGACGCCGACGATGTTGGCGATGGTGGCGGTGGGCGCGATGGCGATGCAGTTGGAGTTGCGCATGCCGTGCTGCTTGATGCGCGCGCGCAGCGGCTCCCAATCCAGCGCGGAACTGCGGTCCACCTCGACGTAGCCGCCCCGCTCCGCGGCGAGCAGGTCGAGGGTGTCCTGCGGCAGGATGCCGCGGTCCCACAGCGAGCCCTTGAAGGTCGGGTACTTGCCGCGTTCCTCGGCGAGGTCGGTGGAGGCCCAGTAGGCGCAGTAGGACACCATCTCCATCGAACGGTCGGCGAACTCCACCGCCTCCTCGGAGGCGTAGGGAATGCGCAGCATGTGCAGGCAGTCCTGGAAGCCCATGATGCCCATGCCCACCGGGCGGTGGCGCAGGTTGGAGTTCTTCGCCTTGTCCACCGCGTAGTAGTTGATGTCGATGACGTTGTCGAGCATGCGCATTGCGATGCGCACCGTGCGGCGGATCTTGTCGAAGTCGAGCGCCGCGGCGCCGTCGCCCCTGGTGATCATGTGCGCGACGAGGTTGACCGAGCCCAGGTTGCAGACCGCGATCTCGTCGGGGCCGGTGTTGAGCGTGATCTCGGTGCAGAGGTTGGAGCTGTGCACCACGCCGACGTGCTGCTGCGGGCTCCTCAGGTTGCAGGGATCCTTGAACGTGATCCAGGGATGCCCGGTTTCGAACAGCATCGAGAGCATCTTGCGCCACAGGTGCACCGCGGGCACCTTCTTGTAGAGCTTCAGCTCGCCGCGCGCGGCCTTGTCTTCGTAGCGCAGGTAGGCGGCCTCGAAGGCGCGGCCCACGGTGTCGTGCAGCTCCAGCGCGTCGGAAGGCGAGAACAGCGTCCACTCGGCGTTCTCCATCACGCGCTTCATGAACAGGTCCGGGATCCAGTTCGCCGTGTTCATGTCGTGGGTGCGGCGCCGGTCGTCGCCGGTGTTCTTGCGCAGCTCGAGGAATTCCTCGATGTCGAGGTGCCAGGTCTCGAGGTACGAACAAACCGCGCCCTTCCTCTTGCCACCCTGGTTCACCGCCACCGCAGTGTCGTTCACCACCTTGAGGAACGGCACCACGCCCTGCGACTTGCCGTTGGTGCCCTTGATGTGCGAACCCAGCGCGCGCACCGGCGTCCAGTCGTTGCCCAGGCCCCCGGCGTACTTCGCCAGCAGCGCGTTTTCCTTGATCGCATCGTAGATGCCGGTCAGGTCGTCGGCGACTGTCGTCAGGTAGCACGACGAGAGCTGCGAGCGCAGCGTGCCGGCGTTGAACAGGGTCGGCGTCGAGCTCATGAAATCGAAGGTCGAGAGCACGTTGTAGAACTCGATCGCGCGCGCTTCGCGTTGCTGCTCGTTCAACGCGAGGCCCATCGCCACGCGCATGAAGAACACCTGCGGCAGCTCGATCCTGCGGCCGCGCACGTGCAGGAAGTAGCGGTCGTACAGCGTCTGCAGGCCGAGGTAGCCGAACTGCAGGTCGCGCGAGGCTGCGAGCGCCTTGCCCAGCCTCTCGAGATCGAACAGGGCGAGCTTGGGGTCGAGCAGCTCGGCCTCGACGCCGCGCGCGATGAACTCGGGAAAATAGGTGGCGTAGCGCGCCGCCATGTCGGACTGCAGCACCTCCTCGCCGATCACCTCGAGCCGGATGGTGTGCAGCAGCAGGCGCGCGGTGGCGTAGCTGTAGGCGGGGTCCTTCTCGATCAGCGCGCGCGCGGCGAGGATCGAGGACTTGCGCACTTCCTCCATCGGCACGCCGTCGTACAGGTCGCGCAGCGTGCTCTCGCAGATCGCCGCTGCCGAGGCGCCCGGTTCGAGTCCCTCGCAGGCCGAATCGAGCAGCCGGCGCAGCGCCGCCAGGTCGAGCGGACGGCGCTGGCCGTTTTCCACCACGCTGAGGACCGGCCCGGCGCTCGCGCCGGGCTCGGCCGGCGTGCGCGCGGTTTTTTCCTGCGCGCGCGTTTCGGCGCGAATTCGGGCGCGTTCCTCGCGGTACAGCACGTAGGAGCGCGCGACGTCGTGCTGGCCCGCGCGCATGAGCGCGAGCTCGGCCTGGTCCTGGATGTCTTCTATATGGAAGGTGCCGCCCTGGGGCTGGCGCCGCACCAGCGCCTGGACCACGCTGTCGGTGAGCGCCGCCACCATCTCGCGCACGCGCGCCGAGGCGGCGCCCTGGCTGCCGCCCACCGCGAGGTAGGCCTTGGTCATCGCCACCGAGATCTTGGCCGGCTCGAAGCCGACCACGGCGCCGTTGCGCCGGATGATCTTGTAGTCGGCGTAGGCCGGGCGTCGCGCCGGGCCGGGTGCGGAGACGTCCACGCCGAGGGCCGTGTTCGCTACCGTTGCCTGCTGCGCGATTTGCATCTCCCGTCTCCCTTGTCCCTGTGGGCTTTGCGCCGGGGACTGACAGCCCCGTTACGACCTAGCACAGAAACACAATATCTAGTGCTGAAGTGTTGATTGGCAACTACTTGTTGTGGGGGCACTGTACCACGGGACGAATAATTTGCAAGCGCGCCGGCGTTTGCGCACCGCAATATGTAGTGCTCGCTTGCGGTGCATGCCCTACGGCTAGGGTAGGGTACGGCAGGAAAAGCGGGGCGGATGGCCTAGGGCCCGCGCGCCAGCGCGGCGAGCAGCCGCGCCCAATCGAGGTGTGTGCCCGGATCCGTCTTGCGATCGGGCGCGACATCGCTGTGGCCGGCGATAGCCCGTAACGGCAGGAGGGATTGCAGATTCCTTACAAGCTTTTCAAGACAGCGGTACTGCGCAGCGGCGAACGCCCGGTCGTCGACGCCCTCGAGCTCGACGCCGACGGCAAAGTCGTTGCAGCGCTCGCGCGCGCGCCAGCGCGAAGCGCCCGCGTGCCAGGCGCGCTCGGCAAGGGGCACGAACTGGATGAGGCCGCCGTCGCGCCGGACGAGGAAGTGCGAGGACACGCGCAGCCCCGCCAGCTCGGCGAACGAAGGATGTGCCGCGGTGTCCAGCCGGTTGGTGAAGAGGCGCTCGATCGCGTCGCCGCCGTATTTGCCGCGCGGCAGGCTGATCGAATGCAGCAGCAGGAGCGAGACTTCGGTTCCGGGCGGGCGGCCGTCGCGGTTTGGCGACAGTACACAGCGTGCGCCAGCTATCCAGCCCTTGCCTTCCATCTGCATCGAACGGCCAGCCTTACCGGCCGTCCTGCTCAGGCGGTTCATGGATGCCGAGCCGCTGCATGCGGTAGCGCAAGGTGCGGAACGTGACCCCGAGCAGCTTCGCCGCCGCGGTGCGATTGAAGCCGGTCTTCGCCAGCGCTTCCAGGATCGCCTCGCGCTCGATGCGGTCGAGGTACTCGGGCAGCGGCGCGTCGAGCGTGCCGCTGCGCGCCCCGGCCGGCGCCTCCTCGCCCGCGGCGAGGCGCAGGCGCAGGTCCTCGGGCGCGACCTCGGCTGCGCCCGAGAGCGCCGTGGCGCGCTCGAGGATGTTTTCCAGCTCGCGGACGTTGCCGGGGAAATCGTAGCCGCGCAGTTCCTGCAGCGCGGCCTCGGACAGGCGCGCCTGCGCGCCGCCGGGCTGCGCCGCGAGGCGCGCGAGGATCGCCGCGGCGATCCCCTCGATGTCCTCGCGGCACTCGCGCAGCGGCGGCATCTTCAGCTCGATGACGTTGAGGCGGTAGTACAGGTCCTGGCGAAAGACGCGCGCTTCGACGCAGGCGGCGAGGTTCTGGTGCGTCGCGCTGATCACGCGCACGTCGACCGGGTCTTCCTGCGTCGCGCCGACCTTGCGCACGCGCTTTTCCTGGATCGCGCGCAGCAGCTTCACCTGCATCGGCAACGGCAGCTCGGCCACTTCGTCCAGGAACAGCGTGCCGCCGTGGGCGGCCTGGAAGAAGCCGCCGCGGTCCTCCTGCGCGCCGGTGAAGGCGCCCTTGCGGTAGCCGAAGAACTCGCTCTCCATGAGATTCTCCGGTATCGCGCCGCAGTTCACCGGCACGAAGGGCCGGTCGCGGCGCGCGCCGTTCAGGTGGATCTGGCGCGCGGCGAGCTCCTTGCCGCTGCCCGATTCGCCGCTGATGTGCACCGGCGCCTGGGTGCGCGCGAGCTTGCCGATCATCTGCCGCACTTCCTGCATCGGCGCGCTCTCGCCGAGCAGCTGCTGGCCCGCGGCACCGGCGACGCCGCGCTCGGGCAGCGACAGCGCGGATTTCACCAGCGTGCGCAGCTGCTCCAGGCCGACGGGCTTGGAGACGTAGTCGAAGGCGCCGGCCTTGAGGGCGGCGACCGCGTTCTCGGCGCTGCCGTAAGCGGTGATCACCGCAACCGGCAGGTCGCCCGGCAGCGCGGCGATGTGCCGCACCAGGTCGAGGCCCTCGCCGTCGGGCAGGCGCATGTCGGTGAGGCACAGGTGGTAGCGCGCCGCGCCGAGCCGTACCCTGGCCTCGGCCAGCGAGCCCGCCGAATCGACGCCCAGGCCCATCTTCAGGAGCGTGAGCTCGAGCAGCTCGCGGATGTCGGGCTCGTCGTCGACCACCAGCACGCGCTGTTCCGGCGCGCTGGCCCCCTGCCCGCGCCCGCGGCGTTCGTTCTTCTTCATGCTGCCGGGGCCTCGCGGCAGAGCACGCGGAAATGCGCACCCTGCGCATCGTCGACGTATTCCAGCACCGCGCGGTTCGCGGCGCACAACTCGCGGGCGAGATACAGGCCCAGGCCGGTTCCCTTGCTCTCGGTGGTGAAGAAGGGCTCGAACAACTGGCCCTGGATCTCGCGCGCGACGCCGGGACCGTTGTCGATGACGTTCAATTCTACTTGGTCGCCGTAGCTCGCGAGCGCGATGCGCACGCTGCCCTCGTCCTGCGGCGCATGGCGCACCGCGTTGCGCAGCAGGTTCCACAGCACCTGGCGCAGGTGCTCGCGGTCGAACTCGATCGTCACCTCGCGCGGCGCCTCGAGGCCGAAGCGCGACGCGGTCGGTGGCGGCGCGGTCGCGCCGGCTGAGCTGCAACACGTCCGAGACGAGGCGCTCCAGGCGCAGCGTGTTGTCGTGGATGATGCGCGTGAGCCTGGCGCGGTCGCTGCCGCGGCTTTCCTCGTCGAGCAGCTCGGCGGCGTGGCTGATCGCCGAGAGCGGGTTGCGGATTTCGTGCGCGATGTTCGCGGTGAGGCGCCCCAGCGCGGCGAGCTTGAGACGCTGCGCTTCCTCGCGCGAGCGCGTCGTGTCCTCGACGAACAGCACCGCGAGCTCCTCGCCCGTTTCCATCAGGCGCAGGCGCAGGCCCCGCCCGTGCAGGTCCAGTTCGGCGCGCGCCGCGGCGCTGTCGCCGGCGCGCCAGGCGCGCCAGCGCTCACCGAACCCGGGCAGCAGGCGCGCCAGTTCCACGCCGAGCAGTGCGCCGGCGCCGAGCAGTCGCTGCGCCTGGGGGTTGTACTGCGCCACGCGGCCGTCGCGATCCAGCACCAGCAGGCCGTCCTGCATGTCGGCGACCACGAGCTGGTTGATGCGCAGCTGCGTCTCGAGCGCGCGGCCGCGCTGGCGCGCGAGGCTTTCGTTCGCCGCCACGCGCTGCGCCAGCCAGCCGGTGACGCCGGCGCTGGCGAAGTAGCCGATGGCCAGCAGCCCCGGCTGGAGGAAGTTCTGCGTCGGCGCGTCCAGGCGCAGCACCCAGAAGCTCTGCTCGAGCAGCAGCGCGATCGCGGCGAGCGCGGCGTAGAGCAGCGCGAGCCGCCGCGGCGCCACCAGCGCGGCGCCGGTGAGCGCGATGAGCAGCATCACGCCCAGGCCGCTGTGGATGCCGCCGCTGGCGTACATGAGCAGCGTAATCGCGACGATATCGAAGCCCAGGTGCATCGACAGCTGCAGGTTGAACAGGTCCTTCAGGTTGCGCAGCAGGCTGTGGAACACCGCCCCCGCCATCAGGTACATCGCGCTCACCAGGCGGAAGAAGTTCAGCCGGTACGAGCCAAGATTGAGCAGGTCGTCGTAGAGCACCGTGATGCCGAGGAACAGCGCCGCCACCACCATGCGGTAGATGTTGAAATAGCGCAGCGAGATCCAGAACGACTCCGGCGTGCGGTCGTCGCGCCCGAACAAGCGTGAATAGCGCGGACGTTCGTCCATCAGCCGTCCCGTGGACCGAGCCGCCAGTGTTCCTCGCTGCAGTAGAAGCGGCCACCGGCGCTGCGCGCTTCAGCCTTGGGCAGGTTCACATTGCAGTGGGCGCAATTCACCAGGTCGCCCTTGGGCTCGCCCGTCGGCTCGGTTGGTTTGCGCGGTCCCGCGATCGCCCGGCGCAGCAACCAGACGGCGAGGACGACGATGATGACGATGACGACGAGGCGGGTCATGCGCGGATTATGGAGCGTTCGGCGCGCTAGCGCTCAAGCGTGGCGTACCAGGTCGTGGACACCCCGCCGCGCCGCGCCGTGCCCTCGATGCGCGCGGGGCCGACGCGGCCCGAGTACTCGGTGTCACCCACGGTGAAACTCAGGGCTTCGCCGCGCAGGCGGCCCTTGGCGAGCGCCACGGACTTGCCCCCCTGCGTGAGGCTCCCGCTCACCATCTGATAACTCTGGCGCAGCTCCAGCACGCCGCCGCCCACGCGCCAGCGGCCCTCGACCTGCGCCGGCACGATCCACAAGTAGGCGTTGCAAACCAGAAAACAGTGGTCCTTGGGATGGTCGATGAACGGCGCGAGCAGGCCCTTCAACGAGATCGCGCTCGCCGCATCGTCCACCTTCCAGTCGCCGAAGCCGAAGGAATTGGTGACGACGCGCGTGCCCGGCCTCAACGCGAGAAGCTTGGGCCGCAGGCGCAGGTTGACGCTTTCGCTCAGGTAGGCCGTAATCACGCTGGCGGCGGAAAGGTCGGCCTCGAAAATGTCGCCCTGCGCGAAGCTCGCACGCGCGGCGACGCCTGCCGCGGCCGCTTCGCGCTTCGACAACTCGTACAGCGCCCTGTCGTACTCGATCCCGTGCGCGCGGGCGCCGCGCCGCGCCGCCGCGATCACCACGACGCCGTCGCCCGATCCCAGGTCGATGACGTAGTCGCTCGCCTTCACCGCCGCGAGATCCAGCATGCGCGCGATGAGCGCATCCGCGGTCGCCATCCACATCACGTCCTTGCCGCGCTGCCCGGCCTGCGGCGCGGCGCCGGGCGGCGTCTGCGCCGCGGCAACGCGCACCGTGGCGAGGAAAATCAGCGCCAGCGCCGCGGCCTTGAAAGCGAAGGGAAGTTTCAAATTCTGAGCTTGCCCCTGTTTCCCGTATCCCATGGCCGAGGTCATTATGCGGCCCGCTTTTCCTGAGCGGCGAGCCAGCGCGCGCGCAATTGGGCCATTACGGCTGGCGGGACCATTAGCGCGAATTGTTTCAGATCCCGGTGGTGGCTGGAGTTACGAATTCGCCACCCACAAGTGACGACAATCCAGTACAGTCGCGGCATTTTCCCGGGCGAGAGTGATTCATGCAAAGCTTGTGCCTGAAGTTGTTGTCCGTTGTCACGATGTCATGCGTCGTGCCGGCTTGGGCTCAGACCTGCGAACAATTACCCGCGCCCCTGTCTATTGCGGATTCGGACGGCTGCCTGGCAATTGTCCCAATTGCCGAGAGAGCAGCCGGTGACACCGACCACGAACCCCGCGTTCTGATCGTGTTGCTCCACGGAGACGGCGGAGGCTCCTTGAAACAGCGACACATAGATCGTTGGACCACAGTTGGCAACGCGCTCAAAGACGCTGGGCAAGTGGTGGTCTTCGTCATCCGACCGGGGTATCGGTCTCCGGCGGGTGATTCAAGCGGTTGGGCCAATCCGCAGGACGACGATTACACGCCACAGAACATTGAGCGCGTGGCACAGGCTCTGCGCGCACTGCGTGAACGCTATCGTGCGGCGAAAGTGCTGCTGGTCGGCCATTCGGGCGGGGCCGCCACATCAGCCCTGGTGCTGGGCCGCCATCCCGGAGCCGCTGATGCGGCGTTGCTGCTCGGTTGCCCTTGTGATGTCCCGCCGTGGCGCGCGCACCGGAGCGCCCAGCGCGGGCGCAATGCGAACTGGAGCAGGAGCCTCAATCCCCTGGATGCTGTGGCTACGATCCCGACAGAAACTCCGGTGATCACCATCACCGGCGCCCAGGACGACAATACCCTGCCGGAGTTTGCGCGCCGCTGGACCGCCGAAGCCACCTCGCGTGGTCTTGCGGCGCGCTTCGAGGCGGTGCATGGGCGTGATCACAACAGCATCCTGGCATGGCCTGAGATACCCCAGCGCGTGACGGAACTGGTTCAAGCGCTGACCGGTGATCAACCACCACGGACTGTTTCAGATCCCTGAGGTGGTGGGAATTACGAATTCGCCACCCACAGGTCGGCCCGTCGAGGCCCCCATGTCGGTCAAACCCTCTCGCTGACGATCCAGTGCTTGTTGTACGTGTATGGCCGGACCTCCGGCTTCCATCGCCCGATGTCCGACGTGTCGTTCCAGAGCTTCGACATCGGCAGATCCGCGCGCTCGACCTCGTAGACGCAGACGTAGCGCGGCTCGCCCGCCGCGGCGGTCCGGTAGCGCACGGCGTTGGCGCAACCCTGGAGCTTGAACAGTAGCGGCAGGTGCTCGGTGTCGTAGAGCTCGTTGAACAGCGCCTCCTTGTGGCGCTCGACGTCCATGAACACCCAGAACACGTAGGGGGTCTTGCCCGTCAGCGCCGGGTTGCCGCCGCACCACTCGTACATCGCGAGGTGGCGATTCATCGTGTGCGGGCGGATCTCGCCGGGCCACCGCCCCGCCTCGCCGGCCACCCGCCACGCCGGGCTCTCGAGGACCGCCGGGCCGTCCATCTCGTAGGCCGCGATATAGCGGGGGTCGGTGGCGGAGGGCTGGCGGTAGCGCGAGCCCCGGCGCACGCCGGGCACGGCGCGCAGGTTGGGAAGGTGCTCCGTGTCGTAGACGTCGTTGAAAGTCTTCTCGTGGTCGTGGGCCACGTCCATCCGGACCAGGTACAGCGCGTGAGCACTCATGCAGATTCCTCCCGGCGCGCAGCATAGCCCAACTGTCCGAACGCCGCGCGCTACACTACGGTTCGCAAGAAAGAACCATCGCCCATGTCGTTTCGCCACGCACTGAACGTCTTCGAGCTCCAGGAGATCGCCCGCCGGCGCCTGCCGCGGGGCGTGTACGGTTTCGTCGAGGGCGGCGCCGAGGACAATCAATCGCGCGACCATAACCGGGCGGTATTCGAGCGCATTCGCTTTCGCCCGCGCTCGCCCATCGACGTTGCCCATCGTTCGCAGGAGGTGGAACTCTTCGGCCGCAGGTTCGCCTCCCCCTTCGGCATCGCGCCGATGGGCATCGCCGGCGTGTTCGCCTTTGACGCGGACATCCGGATGGCCAAGGCGGCCGCGCGCATGAATGTGCCGTTCACGCTCTCGAACATGTCGACCGTCCCGATGGAGACAATCGGCGAGCAGGCCGGCCACGCGCGCTGGCTGCAGGCCTACTTGTCGAACGATCGCGAGCGCGCCGCGAAATTCGCTGCACGCGCCGCCGCGGCCGGCTACGAACTGCTGATGGTCACCACCGACGTGCCGGTCGGATCCAATCGCGAGAACAACCTGCGCAACGGCTTCACGCTACCGGTGCGCATCACGCCGCGCCTGCTCTTCGATGGCGCGACCCATCCGCGCTGGTCGATCGAGGTGTTCGCCCGCACGCTCATGAACCATGGCATCCCCCGCTTCGAGAACACCGACCGTGGCGACCGGCCAAGCATCCTCGCCCAGGCCAACCGAAGCTTGCGCGACCGGGGCGACTCGGTGGACTGGGAGTTCATCCGTTACCTGCGCGACCAGTGGAAAGCGCCGCTGCTGGTGAAGGGCACGCTGCACCCGGCGGACGCCGAGATGGCGGTGCGCGTGGGTCTGGATGGAGTAGTCGTGTCCAACCACGGTGGCCGTCAGCTCGACGGCGCCATCTCGCCCATCGAGGCTTTGCCGGAAATCCGTGCCGCGGTCGGCAAGAAATTGAAACTGATCGCCGACAGCGGTTTCCGCCGCGGCAGCGACATCCTGAAGGCCCTGGCGCTCGGCGCCGACTTTATCCTCTTGGGGCGTGCTGCCATGTTCGGCGTAGTGGCCGGAGGTGAGGAAGGCGTGGTACACGCCCTCTCGCTGCTCAAAGCGGAAGTGGATATCGACCTTGCCCTGCTCGGCTGCCCGTCGATCAGTGCGTTGAATCCCGATTTCCTAGAAACCCGAGATCTATTCAACAAGACCTAAACTTCTTCAGATGCCGGAATGTCAATCCGGCATTCGCAATCGAACCGATGTTCGCATCGGCTCAACCTAAGGTTCGATCAAAGGCGGCGACGGCCATTGCCGCGGGTTGTTGCAGATCCCGGTGGCAGCCTAAATTACCAATTCGCCACCCACAGGTCGCGCCCGGCGATCTGCGCCTCGATCAGCGCCGGATCCTGACCAAGGAAGAGGACGCGGTCGCCTAGCTTTACAATATTGACCATGAAAACAGCCTACGCCCTACTCTTTGCCCTCCTAACCACTGGAGGGGCACTCGCGCAACAGGATCGCCCAGTGCGCTTCGTGCTGCCGAACGCCCCTGGCTCCGGCGTCGACACAATTACGCGCGCTGCGCAACCCGCGTTCGCCAAGGCCCTCGGCGCTCCCATCGTGGTGGAGAACCATTCGGGTGCCGGCGGCGTCATCGGGCTGCAGACCCTGGCGCGCTCGGCCCCGGACGGCAATACGCTCTCAGTGGTGTCGAATAACGTCGTCATATTCCCGAGCGTGCTGAAATCGCTGCCGTTCGACATGCCGGGCGACTTTACGCCGATTGCCCAAGTAGGCTCGACGCCCATAGTCCTGGTCGTGAACCCCGCCAAGGTTGCGGCGGCCAACCACAAGGAACTCGCCGCTCTGCTCAAGAGCAAGCCGGATGCGTTCAACTACGCTTCGAGCGGCAGCGGGACCATCCTGCACCTCGCCGTGGAACTCTACCTCGACGCCGCCGGCCTCAAGGTGAAGCACATACCATACAAGGGCGTGGGTCCGATGGTGACCGACCTTTTGGGCGGACAGGTTGTCTTCGCAGCGGCTGCGCTACCGAGTGTGCAAGGCCATATCGCGAGCGGCAAGCTGCGCCCTATCGGCGTGTTCCCCGCGCAGCGCACGCCCGCCGCGCCGAATATCCCTACGCTTGCCGAGCAAGGGCTCACGAACTTCGAAGTCGAAGCCTGGTTCGCCGTGATCGGCCCCAAGGGCATGAGTCCGGCGACGGTGAAGAAGGTTCGCGACGCAGTCGTGGCGGCGTTCAACGACACGGCAGTCAAGGAAGCCATGGCGAAGCAGGGGAACACGATCAGCGTGACCACGACCGAGCAGGCGCAAGCCGCGTTCCGGACCGAGCTGACCAAGTACGCCGCGCTGGTGAAGAAAGTCGGGCTCGAGCCGCAGTAACTAGGAAACCGGGCGCTCCTAGCAAGCTGATCCGCACTGGATCAGGTCAGACCTCTTAAGGCCAAAAAATGGGCAACTACTGAAAGCTTGGCCTACAACAGGGATCGCGACCAAAAAACGCTGTTGGTTTTTCGGGAATCTGCCCGGATCGCTTTTTTTTGACGACACGCGATCGCCTCGCGCTTGCCGACTGTGCTGCGCGCAGTGAAGGAGTATCTGCGGAGCGCACCATACATCGATCAGCGCTGCGGCGCCGATTTCGGCGGAATTATCCGACGAGCATGTTATCGTCGCAGTAGGTTCGCTGAATCATGAGCTACCAAACCGTACAGTTCACGCACGATGACGCGGTCGCCACGCTCACCTTGAATCGCCCGGAGCGGTTGAACGCAATGAACCGCGTGATGTTGCAGGAGATCAACCAAGTATGCGATGCGGTCGAGGCGGATGCGTCGCTACGGGTGCTGGTCGTGACCGGTGCAGGCACGGCGTTCTCTTCCGGTTTCGATTTGAAGGAGCAGATGGAGGCGCGTCCCGCTGGCGCTGAACAGTGGCGCAAGATTCTCGATGATGACTTCAATGCCAGCATGCGCTTCTGGTCGCTGTCGAAGCCGACGATCGCAGCGGTGCAGGGCCATTGCCTGGCGGGCGCCTGCGAGCTTGCTCTGGCGTGCGACATCACGATCGCAGCCGAGAACGCTTTGTTCGGGGAACCCGAGCTCAAGTTCGGCGCTGGCATAGTCACGATGATCTTGCCGTGGATGACCGGCCCGAAGCAGGCGAAGGAAATCATCTTCAACGGCATCGACAACGTGAGTGCGGCCGAGGCGCTGCGGCTCGGACTCATCAACCGCGTGGTGCCCAAGGGCGAGCATTTGAACACCGCGCTCGCCATGGCGCGCCACATTGCGGCCGTCGATCCGGTGCTCATGCGGGAAACGAAGAAGGCGATCAATCGAACGTACGAGCTGCAGGGAATGCGCGAGGCGCTGCAAACCGCTCTCGACATCGATCTACACATCGAGTCGCATGGATCGCCCGACAAGCGCGAGTTCATGGCGATCGCACGCAAGGACGGGCTGCGTGCCGCGATAGCCTGGCGCGATGGACGGTTCACGCCGAAGTCTTGAGGAACGCGGGTTCCATGTCCGATTTGGTCGCTCTGCTCGACTCGGCCTGCCGGCGTGCGTCCTCAGCGATCGCGCTCCTCGACGAACACGACACGATCACCTACGCGGGCTTCGATCGCGGCGGCGCTGAGATCGCGAGCGAGCTGGGCGCGAGCGGCATCGAGCGTGGCGAGCCGGTGCTGGTCATGGTGTCGAATCGACCGCGCGATTTGGTTGCGCTGCTGGGGGTCTGGCGGGCGGGCGGCGTAGCGGTGCCGGTGCACCGATCGAACACCGCGCTGGTGATCGAGTCCTATGTGCGCGCGACCGGCGCGCGGATAGTGGTGGATGCGCTTGGCGAAGCCGCCGTTCCCGCGCCGTTCGTCTGCGCCGGAAACGTATCGCACTCGGATCGAGCCGCACCCGCTGCCCGTCCCATCCTCGCCGATGCCGCGCTGATCGTCTTCACGTCGGGCTCGACCGGCAAACCGAAGGGCGCCGTGCTGTCACACCGGGCGATTATCGCGAAGCTCGCAGCGAACGACAGCTATCTGCATTTCGCCGCGAACGAGCGCACCCTGCTCGTTTTGAACATCACTTGTTGGCGCGCGATGGAAATTGACCATTTGAACGGGGTACTGCGCGTTCAAAATTGACCAGGGTGTTCAACCTATCCTGCCTAATTTTTAGGCAGGGG
>SBAS01000130.1 GCA_005240145.1 Nitrosomonadales bacterium
GATGCAGGCCGTGCCGGTGCGGCACGCGCCCGGTCATCAAGGTCGCGCGCGAAGGCGAGCAGCTCGGCTCCGAGTAGCAGGAAGTGAGTTGCAGTCCCGAGCGCGCGAGGCGATCGAAGGCTGGCGTTGGCGCGCCGACCGCCACGCCGCCGCCGTAGCAGCCGAAATCGCCCCAACCGACGTCGTCCATCAGGAACACCAGCACGTTCGGCCGCTTGCCGCGGCGCTTGACGAAGTCGGCGATCTTCTGCTGCGCGGCCTTTGACTGGGCCGGATGCGCGAACGCGGGTTCGAGGTTGTCCGCGGCACGAACGGTCGGCGATGCGATGGTGTCGAATGACGTCATTGGCCTTGCTCCTTCGCCAGCCCGGCGCGCACCAGCGTCGGGCGTATGTCGATGAAGTATTTTTCCGCCCAGGCGCGGTATTCGGCCGAACTTTTGTACCAGACGGGCTGGATGAACTTGTGCAGCAGCGGCGCGTGTTCCGGGTCGTCCATTGCCTGCTTGAACGCGTCGTGCAGCAACTTGATCACGCTGGCGGGGGTACCCCGCGGCGCGAGGATGCCGTAGGGGCTCCAGCCGACCGCGTCGATGCCTTTCTCGCGCAACGTCGGCACGCCTTTGAAGCGGTCCGTCGGTTGCTCGGTGGCGAGCGCGAGGATGCGCACGCGGCCTTCGTCTGCAAGCGGGGCGAACTGCGCACCGTCGGTGATGAAGTCGATGTGACCGCCGAGCAGCGCCGCCACCGCGTCCGGCCCGCCCTTGAACGGCACTTGCGTGAATTTCGCGCCGCTCGCCTTCTCGATGTCGAGGAGAATCAGATGGCCGGTGCCGCCGTGTCCGGTCGAGCCGCTGGTGAGCTTTCCCGGATTCGCCTTTCCCGCGGCAATCAGGTCTTCAATCGTCTTGTGCGGCGCATCCGCCTTTACCGCCACCGCGAAGGTGAAGTTCGACAGGCCGATTACATACTCCCAATCCTTCAGCGGATGATAGTTGGTCTGCTGGTAGTGGGGATAGCGCAGGCTGTTCACCGTCATCGCCGCGAGCGCATGCCCGTCGGGCGCGGCATTGAGCAGGAAGGTCGGCGCGAGCGTAGCGCCCGCACCCGGCTTGGGATCGACCGTGATCGGCTGGCCGAGCAGTTTCTGCACGCGCTCGGCGAGAAAGCGAAGATGGATGTCCATGATGCCGCCAGCCGGAAGCGCGCCGTAAAGCGTGATCGCACGCTGGGGAAAGCGCGTCTGTGCCCGCAGCGGCGCGGGCAGCACAGCCGCAGCAGCCGCAATTAGCAGTGTTCTACGTTTCATCTCCGCTCCCTGTCCAGATCACGGTTAACCCAGCACAAACCCTTCGTAACCCCGCGCCGCGACTTCGTTGCACTTCTCGACGTAGGGCGGAAACCCGATCAGCGGCATGAACACGCGCGGCTTGCCGGGGACATTGGCGCCCAGATACCAGGAGTTGCAGGACGGGAACAGCGTCCGGTCGGCAACCGCGTTCACGTGCGCGCCCCACGCGGCCTCTGCCTCCGGGGCCGCCTCGATGCACTCGTGCTGCTCGCGGCGCATCCAGTCCAGGCACTCGCCGATCCAGTTCACGTGCTGCTCGATGGACACCATCATGTTGGTCAGGACCGAGGGACTGCCCGGCCCGGAGATGGTGAAGAGATTCGGGAACCCCGCGCTGCCCAGGCCGAGGTATGTGCGCGGCCCGTCGCGCCATTTGTCGCGCAATGCAAGGCCGCCGCGGCCGCGTATGTCGATCGCCAACAGCGAGCCGGTCATGGCGTCGAAACCGGTCGCGAAAACGAGGCAATCGAAGGCATGCTCCACGCCCCCGCTGCGCACGCCGGCGGGCGTGATCTCCTCAAGGGGCGACTCGCGCAAATCGACAAGGCGCACGTTGGGCCGATTGAAGGTGGCGTAGTAATCCGTGTCGACGCAAAGCCGCTTGCAGCCGATCGTCTGGCGCGGCATGAGGCGCGCCGCGGTCGCCGGGTCCTGCACGATCTCCTGGATCTTGCCGCGCACGAACTCGGCCGCGGCCGTGTTGGCTTCCGCGTTGAGCAGCAGGTCGTTGAAAGCGCCCATGAACGGCAGCCCGCCGTGCTCCCAACGCTTCTCGAAAGCCTGCGTGCGCCGGTCGGCGCCGACCGACAGAGCAGACGTTTCGTTGCGCGGAAGGTCCGAGCCGAACGCGTTCAGCATGCGGCTGTTGCGCGCGCGGAAGCCGGCATAGTCGGACTTGACTCGTGCTTCGTACGCCGGGTCGGTCGGACGGTTGCGCGCCGGCACCGAATAGGTCGGGGTGCGCTGGAACACGACGAGCGACTTCGCCTGGCGCGCGATCAGCGGGATCGATTGGATCGCGGAGGAACCGGTGCCGATGACCCCCACCCGCTTTCCCGAGAAATCCACCGCGTGGTGCGGCCAGCGCCCGGTGTGGTATTGCTCTCCGGCAAAACGCCCGATGCCCTCGATCTCGGGCAGCTTCGCCGACGACAGGCAGCCGGTGGCCAGGATCAGGAAGCGGGCCGATGTTTCCCACGTTTCGCTCGCGCCGCTCACAGTGACGCGCCAGCGTTCCGCGGCCTCGTCGTAGGCTGCCTTTTCGACGCGGGTGTTGAACTGGATATCGCCTTTCAGACTGAAGCGCTCCGCGACATGCTCGGCGTAGCGCAGAATTTCGGGCTGCGGCGCGTAGCGCTCGCTCCACTGCCATTCCTGCTGCAGCGCCTCGTCGAACTGGTAGGAATATTCGAGGCTGTCGACGTCGCAGCGCGCGCCAGGGTAGCGGTTCCAGTACCAGGTACCGCCGACGCCCGATCCCGCTTCGAACGCGCGTGCCCGCAGCCCCAGGCTGCGCGCCTTGTGCAGCATGTACATGCCGCCGAAGCCGGCGCCGACGATGAGGACGTCTACTTCCAAACGACGCGCAGCGTGCGGGGCCCTCGCACCGTGCCCTCGGACCAGGTCACGCCGGCGGGATTCTCGAGCCGGAATTGCGGAATGCGCTTGAGCCATTCCTCGAGTGCCACGCGCAGTTCCATGCGCGCCAGATTCGAGCCGATGCAGCGATGGATGCCCAGGCCGAAGGCCGCGTGGCGGTTCTCCTGCCGGTCGAGCAATACCTTGTCGGCGTCGGGAAACATCTCCGGATCGCGGTTGGCCGCGGGAAAGGACAGCAGCACCATGGCGCCGGCCTTCATCGGGCAGCCGTTGATGGTCACGTCCTTCTTCACTTCGCGCGCCATGGTCACCGGCGCGTAGGCGCGCAACAGTTCCTCGACCGCGGTATCCATGAGCGCGGGCTCAGCCACGAGGCGCGCCGTGTCCTGCGGATTTTTCGCCAGGTGCCACAGGCTCGCGCCGATGGCGCTCCAGGTCGTGTCGATGCCCGCGATGAGGAGCAGGCGCAGCGTGCCGATGATCTTTTCGGGTGGCAGCGGCTGGCCGTCCACGCGCTGGTCGCGCATGAAGGAAATCAGGTCGTCGCCCGGCATGTCACTGCGCTTCGCCAGCTCCTGGCCAAAATAAATCGTCATTTCCTTCAGCGATTCCGTGACCTTGGAGTTGTCGTGGATGCCCTCCTCCAGCGCCATCTTGATCCAGCGCCGGTAGCGATCGCCATCCTCCTCGTCCATGCCGAGCATGTTGGCGATCACGCGCGTCGGGATGTGCTGCGCGTAGTCGGTCGCCGCGTCGCAAGAACCCTTATCGATGACGCCGTCGATCAGTCGGTTGCACAGCGCGCGCGTGCCGGGCGTGAGCTTCTCGATCGCCTTTGGGTTGAACGCGGGCAGCAACGGCATTCGCGCCGGACGGTGCTCGGGCGGATCGGAGGTGATCGGCGGCGCCGGCATCACCGGGTTGAATTTCTTCTCGCGCACGATCACGCGCCGCGACGAAAAGTGCTCTGTGTCGTAGGAAATCTCGCGCACATCCGCGTAGCGGGACGGGAAGAACGCGCCGTCCTCAAAGCGCTCGCTGCGCGCCATCGGACAGCGCTTCCTCAGGTCATCCCAGATCGGATATGGATCGTTGTTCCACGCCGGATCGGTATGGTCGAAATCGGTGGCCCAGTCCTTGACCGGCTGTTTCGTGCTCATGGCGGCTCCCCCTCAGTTCTTCGCTGTCATGCGGATCGCGTGCTCGGGGCAATTCTTCACCGTGAGCCGTGCTTTCTCTTCCAGCTGCGGCGGCACCGCGCCGTCGCCCCTGGCTCGGGCATTGCCCAGGTCGTCGACCTCGAACAGCTCGGGCGCAATCGAGTAGCACCGGTTGTGGCCCTGGCAAAGCGCCGTCTCGACATGCACCTTGAATTTCTTCGGTTCGCTCATGCGTCGTTTCCTGTGTTGGTGGTCACTGCCACTTCAAGAGCGCCCGCTCGAGCCGCGACATGCCGCGCGTCACCAGCATCCCCAGGCAGGCGAGCAGCGCGAGCAGCCCCATCACGCCATTCATGTTGAAGGTGGCCTGCTGGTAGGACAATACCTGTCCCAACCCGTGCTCGGCGGCGATGATTTCGCCGCCGATTACCCCCAGCATCGAGAAGATCAGCGCCAGACGCAACCCGGAAAAAATGACCGGCACGGCGGAGGGGAGCGTTACCTTGAAGAAAATCTGCGACGGCGACGCACCCAGCGAGCGCGACAACGTGATGTGGTCGGGCGAAACGCCACGCACGCCCGCCACCGTGTTCGCCAGCACGATGAAAAACGAAAGGCTGGTGCCGATCGCGATCTTCGAGCCGATCCCCAGACCGAACCAGAGCAGGAACAGCGGCGCAAGCGCAATCCTGGGCATTGCATTCAGCACCATGAGGTAAGGGTCCATCGCCTGCTCGAGCTTCGGCAAGATCACGAACGCGAGGCCGAGCGCCATCGCCAGCGTCGCACCGAGCACGAAGGAGATCAGCGTGCCGGACACCGTGTAGCCCAGGTCGAGCCAGATTTTCTTCGATACCGCGAACCCGTCCCACAGGTAGGCCACAATGCCGGCCGGGCTGCCAAAGAACAGTTGCGGCAGGAATTCCGTGCGCGCGCCATACTCCCAGAGCCCGAGGAACGTGGCGATAAACGCGGCGTGCGCCGCATAAACCCGAAGGCCGGCGGTCATTCGATCATCGCCGGCGCGCCCTTCATGCCCGCCTCCAGCGCCTCCCAAAGGTCGGAGTAGATGTCGTGGAACTCGTGGCTCTTCTGTAGCGCGCGCACAGAGCGGGGCCGCGGCAGGTCGATCGGCATCTGCTTGACGATCCGCCCCGGCCGGGCGCTCATCACGATCACCCGGTCAGACAGCGCCACCGCCTCGCCCAGATCATGGGTGATGAAGACCACAGTGCGGCGTTCCGCGTTCCACAGCTCGAGCAGCAGGTCCTCGAGCTGGAGCTTGGTCTGCGCATCGAGCGCGCCGAAGGGCTCGTCCATCAGCATCACCGGCGAATCCAGGCAGAAGGTGCGCGCCAGCGCCGCGCGCTGGCGCATGCCGTGCGAGAGTTGCTTGGGCCAGTGCCGCTCGAAGTCCGCGAGACCGACGCGCGCGAGCAACTGCCGGGCCTTGGCTTCGCGCAGCTCCTTCGCGACGCCGCGGATCTCCAGGCCATAACTCGCGTTGGCAAGCGTCGAGCGCCAGGGCAGCAGGCTGTCGCGCGCCAGCATGTAGGCGACTTCCGGGTTGCCGGCGAAGGGGCGCTTGCCAAGGATCGAGATCCCGCCTGATTCGAGCGGCAGCAGGCCTGTGAGGAGGTTGAGGAGCGTCGTCTTGCCGCAGCCGCTCGGCCCGACGATGGAAACGAATTCGCCCTCCTCGATCTGGATCGAGACATCGTCCACGGCGAGCACGTCGCCAAAGCGCACCGTGAGGCGCTCGATCTCGATCGCCGCCATGCCGCGACCCCGGTGGCCTAGGGCGCCTTGTCGTGGACGAACTCGGAGACCGGCGGCGCCTTGTCGATCTGCTTGTTCTCGATCAGGAAGTCCAGACCGGCCTTGACGGCATTTCGATTGATGGCGGCAGAGTAGGCCTTGGCGATGGCAGCTCGCCTGAGCGCTTCGCGCAGTACCTCGTCGCCCTTGGCCATTTCGAACTTGAAGTACGTCTCCGCGATCTTCGCCAATTCCTCGAAGTTTGCCGGGTTGTTGATGAATGCGTCGGCGTCCTTTACCGCTTTGATGACCGCTTCGATGACATGCGGGTTACGGTCGATGTAGTCCTGCGTGAACACCTGGCCGTTGCCGCCGCCGTTGAGCGCGTACTGCGCGGCGGGCTCCTTGTCCTCCGCGCCACGCCAGATTACCTTGCAGGTGGCAAGCACCGTGCACATCGCGCCGGCCGGCTCGAACATCATGATCGCATCCACCTGCTTGGAGACCAGCGCGCCGTAAGCCGTGTTCGGTCCACCGACCGCGACGAAAACGACGTCCTCCGCTTTCATGCCCGCCTTGAGAAACATCCAGGTGGTGATCATTTCCATCACCGACCCGCGCGCGGGAACGCCGATTTTCTTGCCCTTGAAATCCTGCATGAACGCGGGCCAGCCCTTGCCCGCATTCGGCGTTTCAGTGTGGTTCCCCGCGATCAGCGCAGCGACGTTGGCGGTCGCACCGCCGACCACGAGCTTCATTTTCGCGCCCTTGGTGATGGCGCCGACCATGATCTCCGCGGGAAACAGCCCCGCATCGATGCTTTTCGCGAGCAGCGCCTGCGCCCCCAGCGGCCCGGACGGGATCACCTGCAACGTGCACTTGATGCCGTACTTGTCGCAATAGCCCTTGCTGATCGCCACACGCATCAGCATGTTGCCGATGCCGGGGTAGTCCTGGAACTTCACCGACTCGCCCTTGCCTTGCGCCCAGGCGCCGCCGCCCGCAATGAACGAAACAATAGCTACTAATCCGATACGAAGCCGTTTCATCGCCTGTCCCCTCCCCAGTTGACCTGTCAACGCGGTAACGATTACTATTTTCGAATCCTAATTCGAATTTTTTGACGCCTGTCAATATGGCTACGTCTTCGGCCCGAACCAAGGTTGTGCTGCGCCGCCACATCCGGCGTGCCGGCGTGCTGCGGGTAGTGCAGCCGCGCGCGGAGGCAACGCGTGACGCCCTGCTCGATGCCGGCCGCCGGCTCCTCAACGAACGCGACTTCGACGCCATGTCGATCGCCGATCTGGCGGCTGCCAACGCCCTTTCGGTCGGCTCCTTCTACGGCAGGTTCCGCGACAAGGAGGCGTATTTCGCGCTGCTCCAGGAGATGGTTACATCGGAGTGGACGGAAGCCACGCTGCGTGATTTCGACGTCCGGCGGCTGGCCGGATGGTCCGCAGGTCGGATCGTCCGCCTGGTTACCACCCAGGTGGTAAATGTCTATCGCAATGACCGAGGCTTCATCAGCGCCGCGCTGCGGCACGCCTCCACGCACCCGGGCGCATGGACGCCGCTCAAGCGCGCCGGCGCCCGATTCGCAAATGTCGTGACCGCGCTGCTTGCGCCACGCCTGACGCATCTGCCGCGGATGGCACGTGCCGCGCGGGTGCGCTTTGCCATGCAACTGCTCTACGGGATGCTCATCAACGCCGTGCTGAACGATCCGGGCCCGCTCAATCTTGACGACCCACGCCTGGAAAAAGAACTGGCGCGCGCGCTGTCCGCCTACCTCGGATTGCGACCGCGATGAGTGCGGCGGGAGAGCGCGGCAAGGACTCCGTCGCGCCCAAAGACGCGGCGCCCGGGACGCGTCGCGCCAACCAGGCCATCGGAGCATTGCTCCGCTTTGACGACACCGCCGATTTCGACGATGCCCGCCGCGGTTTCATCGGCACGCACGACAGCGGCGTGATCCGCAACGCGTCGGGAGCCGTGCTCTGGAATCTCCCGGCCTACCGCTTCCTGGACGGGCCCGAGGCGCCGCCCACCGTGAATCCGAGTCTGTGGCGCATGGCGCGCCTGAATCTCAATCACGGCCTTTTCAAGGCCGCCGATGGCGTCTACCAGGTACGCGGCTTCGACATTGCCAATCTCACGATCGTCGAGGGCGCCGAGGGCGTGGTCCTCATCGATCCTCTGACCACAACGGACACCGCGCGCGCGGCGCTGGAGCTGTACTACGCCCACCGCCCGCGGCGCCCGGTCAGCGCCGTGATCTACAGCCACAGCCATACCGACCACTACGGCGGCGTCAAAGGCGTGATCTCGGAGGAAGAGGTGCGTGCCGGCGGCGTTCAGGTCATCGCGCCGGCGGGTTTTCTGGAAGCCGTCGCCGGTGAAAACGTCCTCGCCGGCAATCCGATGGCGCGCCGCGCGCAGTTCCAGTTCGGCACATTGCTGCCGCCGGGGCCGCGCGGACAGGTGGACGCGGGGCTGGGCAAGGCCGTGGCGCGCGGCATCGTCAGCCTGATCGCCCCAACGATGGAAATCATGCAGGACGTCGAGACCCATATCGTGGACGGCGTCGAGATCACGTTTCAGCTGGCGCCGGGAACGGAAGCGCCGGCAGAAATGCACATGTTCCTGCCGCGTCATGCGGTCCTCAACATGGCCGAGAACGCGACGCGGCATCTGCACAATTTCTGTCCGCTGCGCGGCGCCGTGGTGCGCGACCCGCGCCAGTGGTCGCACTACCTGTCGCAGGCGATGGAGTTGTTCGGTGGCGGAAGCGACGTGCTCATCGGACAGCACCACTGGCCGACCTGGGGCAAAGAGCGGATCCGCGAGTTTCTCGAAAAGCAGCGCGACCTGTACAAGTACGTGCACGACCAGACCGTGCGGTTGATGAACCATGGCCGCAAGCCGGCCGAGATCGCCGAGGTCCTCGAGTTGCCGCCGGAGCTTGCCCGCGAATGGTCGGTGCGCGGCTATTACGGCACGATCAGCCACAACGCGAAGGCTGTATATCAGCGCTACCTCAGCTGGTACGACGGCAATCCGGCGAACCTCAATCCGTTGCCGCCCGCGGAAACCGCGCGCAAGACGGTTGCGTACATGGGCGGCGCGGACGCGGCGCTGGCTCGCGCACGCGAGGATTTCGCTGCGGGCGAGTTCCGCTGGGTGGCGCAGGTGGCGAGCCAGGTGGTGTTCGCCGAACCCGACAGCCGCGACGCGCGCGAACTCGCCGCCGACGCGTTCGAGCAGCTCGGTTACCAGGCGGAATCGGCGACCTGGCGCAATGCCTACCTGTACGGCGCGCAGGAGTTGCGCAACGGCGTCGCGCAGCTTCCTCCCCGGCCGATGCTCAGCCCCGACCTGATGACTGCGGTCACCACCGCGACACTCTTCGATTTCATCGCGATCCGACTCAATCCGGCGTCTGTCGCCGGCCGCAGCTTCGTGCTCAACTGGCACCTGACCGATACCGGCGAGCGCCTTGCTCAGACCTTGCGCCATAGCACGCTGACGCAGGTCATGGGGAAGACCGCGGCCAGCGCGGACGCAAGCATTGCCGCGTCGCGCGAAACGCTGGTCGCGCTGGTGCTGCGCAAAATAACCGTCGCGCAGGCGATGCAGGGCGGCAAGCTCGCCGTCGACGGGGATACATCGCTGATCGAAGCGCTGTTCGCAATGCTGGATGATTTCTCCATGCAGTTCGACGTCGTAACACCGGCGCGCGATTTGACCGCAAAGGAAAAGAAGTGACCGAGTTCGACTACATTGTCGTCGGCGGCGGTTCCGCAGGATGCGCCATCGCGGCACGCCTGTCCGAGAACCCGGCGGTCAGCGTGTGCCTCATCGAAGCGGGCGGCAACGGCCGCTCGATGCTCATCGACACGCCGCTGATGCTCGCGGTGACGGTGCCAAGGCCGATCCACAACTGGGCCTTCGAGACCGAGCCGCAACCGGGCCTCGGCGGCCGGCGCGGCTACCAGCCGCGTGGCAAGGGCCTTGGCGGTTCGAGCGCTATCAATGCCATGGTCTACATGCGCGGCCATCCGCACGACTACGACGACTGGGCGGCCGCGGGCAACGCAGGCTGGGGCTGGAAGGATGTCCTGCCCTGGTTCCGGCGCAGCGAGAACAACGAGCGCGGCGCGGACGAATTCCACGGCAGCGGCGGTCCGCTGAACGTGGCGGAACTGCGCTCGCCGCATCCGGCCTCGCTTGCATTTGTCGAAGCGGGGGTGCAGGCCGGGCAGGTGCGCAACCGGGACTTCAACGGCGCCAGCCAGGACGGGGTAGGCCTGTACCAGGTGACGCAGAAAAACGGCCGCCGCTGGAGCGCGGCGCGCGCCTACCTGGACCAGACGGCGGGGCGCGGCAACCTGAGCATCCGCACCGGCCTGCGCGCGCTGCGCCTGAGCTTCGAGGGCAAGGCCTGCACCGGCGTCGTGACGTCGCAAGGGGAACTGCGCACGCGGCGCGAAACGATCGTTGCCTGCGGCGCATTCGGTTCGCCGCAGCTCCTCTTGCTTTCGGGCATCGGCCCGCAAGAGGAGCTGGCGCGCCACGGCATCTCCCTTCGCCATGGGCTGCCCGGCGTCGGCATGAACCTGCAGGACCATCCCGACTACGTCGTCGGCTATTTTTCCCAGGCGCCGGGATTGCTGGGACTGACGCCACGCGGCTTCTACAACATGGCTGCGGGAATCCTGCCGTTCCGGCGCGACGGCAGCGGCATCCTGTCCTCGAACATCGCCGAATCGGGCGGCTTCCTTCACTCCGAACCCCGGCTCGAGCGCGCCGATATCCAGCTGCATTTCGCCATCGGCCTGGTCGCGAACCACGGCCGCGACCGGGCGCCGCGCTACGGCTTCAGTTGCCACGCCTGCGTGCTGCGGCCAGAAAGTCGCGGCAGCGTCGGCCTTGCTTCGGCGGATCCGCTGGCGCCCCCACGCATTGACCCGGCGTTCCTGCAGGCCGAGGACGACGCGAGCCGATTGCTGCGCGGCGTCAAGATGACACTGGACATTCTCGGCCAGAAAGCCCTGTCCGCATACCGCGGCGCCAACGTTTTCGGCGAAGAAGGCGCCTCGGACGAGACGCTCATGCAACTCATCCGCCAGCGCGCCGACTCCGTGTACCACCCCGTCGGAACCTGCCGCATGGGCACGGACGAGATGGCGGTGGTCGATCCTCAGCTTCGCGTGCGCGGCATCGAACGCCTGCGCGTGGCCGACGCCTCGATCATGCCGACGCTGATCGGCGGCAATACCAATGCAGCCGCCATCATGATCGGCGAACGGGCCGCGGCCATGGTCAGCGGGCGGTCCGCATGACTGCGCTTGGAGTCGAATTGGCGCGAATGCTTTCCACGTCTACTCGGCATGACAACGCATAAGGAATAGCGGATGCAATGGCAACCATCGCGTTTTCGCAGAAGATTTCTGGCGGCTGGCGCCGCGCTCGGCGCGGGTGCGGCACTGCGCTTGCCTGCGGCGATTGCGCAAACCTATCCCGCGCGCGCGGTCAGGCTGCTGGTGCCCTTCGTCGCGGGCGGCGGCCCGGACGTAGTCTGCCGCTTCGTTGCTGATCGCATGTCGCGCGCGCTGGGCCAGCCGATGGTGATCGAGAATCGCCCTGGCGCAAACGGCATGCTCGGGCTGCAGGTGGTGCGGCAGGCCGCGCCCGACGGTTACACGCTGCTATACCTGTCGAGCGCGCAGGTATCGGTGCAGGCGATGTCTCGTTCTGCCGACATCCTGCGCGATTTCGCGCTGATCGGCCGCATGAGCGACACGCCCTCGGTGCTGGTGGTTCCGCCCAAGTTGCCGCCCGCCAACCTGATTGAGCTCATTGCCTACCTGAAGAAGAACCCCGGCAAGCTCAACTACGGCACGGGCGGGGTCGGCTCGCCGAGCCACTTCGCTACCGGTATGTTGCACAGCATAGCGGGGCCATTCGATAGCGTTCCAATCCACTACAAGGGTGCGCCGGAAATAGGCCATGCGCTGGCGCAAGGCGATATTCATTTCACCATCACGATCGTCCCGCCCCTCCTGCCGCTGATCCGCCAGGGCCGGGTGCGGGCGCTTGCGGTCACCGCCTCTGAACGGCTCGCCGCATTGCCGGAGGTGCCGACCATGGCGGAAGCCGGCTTGCCGGCCTACCGGTTTCATTCCTGGGGCGGCATCGCCGCGCCCGCGGGAACGCCGCCGAAGATCGTCGAACTTCTGCACCGCGAAATGAACCGTGTGCTCGCGAGCGCGGAAACCGCGGCGTTTGCCGACGCGATCGCCTCGCGTGCGGTGCCCAGCGAGTCGCCCGCGGCCTTTGTGGCATTCGTAAGGGAGGAACTGATGCGCCTGGAGAAGCTGGTGAAGGACTTCAATATCCGTCCGGAACAGGGATCGTGAGCACGCCACCGACGGCGCAATTCCCGGGCAAGATCGGCCGCACGCGCGAGGAGTCAACGCCGCATTGGCCGCAGCCGCAAGCGGCGCCGGCCGGCGCGCCGAATATCGTCATCCTGTACATGGACGACATGGGCTGGTCCGATCCCGGCTGCTACGGCTCGGAGATCGAGACACCGAACCTCGACCGGCTGGCGGCGCGCGGGCTGCGCTTCACCAACTACACCACGCACCCGATCTGCTCGCCGGCGCGCGCGGCACTGCTCACCGGCATGAACGCGCACTCAGTCGGCACCGGCTGGCTGGCGAACAACAACGCCGGATTCCCGGGTTACACGGGCGAGATCCCGCTCGATGCGGCGACGCTCGCCGAGACGCTGCGCGAGCGCGGCTACTCCACGTTGATGACCGGCAAATGGCACAACACGCCCACCCCGGACAGCCTGCCCGGCTCTCGCAAGGATCAATGGCCAACGCAGCGTGGCTTCGAGTCGTTTTACGGCTTCATGGAGGGAGAGACGAGTTTCTTTTTCCCCTCGCGGCTGATGCTGAACAACGCCTTGGTAGACATCGACGCCTATCCGGCCGGCTACTACAGTACCGACGACTGGACGCGGCAGGCCATCGGCTTCCTGCGCGACCTTCACAGCTCGCCCGCGCGCAAGCCGTTCTTCCTGTACATGGCGCAAAACGCGATGCACGCTCCTCTGCAGGCGAAGGAGGCCGATATCGCGAAATACCGCGGCCGCTACGATGCGGGGTGGGATGAGACGCGCGCAGCGCGCTATCGCCGCCAGGTGGACATGCGCTTGCTGCCTGCCGGCACGCGCCTTGCCGCATCGGATGCGATGACGCTGCCCTGGGCCCGTACCGACCCGGCCGATCGCGCGTTGTATGCGCGCCACATGGAGGTCTACGCCGCGATGCTCGATTGCGTCGACCAGAATGTGGGACGCTTGACGACGTATCTCGAGGCGATCGGCGAACTCGATAACACGATCATCGTATTTTCCTCGGACAACGGCGGTACTCACGCCGGCGGCCCAACCGGGTCGCTGTCGAACAACCGCCGCTTCAATGGCCTGCCGTACTTGCCGCCAGAGATCGAGCGCGCCGGAATCTCCAGGCTCGGTTCGGGCGCCCTGTATCCGCTCTATCCGACGGGCTGGGGCGAGGTCTCGAATACGCCCTTTCCGAACTTCAAGACTTACACCGGGGCGGGCGGGAGGCGTGTCTCGTTCATCGTTTCCTGGCCGGAGCGAATCAAGGACGGCGGCACGCTGCGCACGCAGTTCGCGCACGTCACGGATGTCATGCCGACGCTGCTCGATCTTGCCGGCGTCGCGCCGCTGACGCAGATTCGCGGCGCGCCGGCACGGCCGATGCACGGCGTGAGCCAGAAGCCGATGCTTCTCGATCCGGGTGCTCCGGATGCGCGAACCGAACAGTATTACGAGTGCTGGTCGAATCGCGGTTTCTACCGCGAAGGCTGGTTCGCACGATCGCTGCAGAAGCGCGGCGAGCCGGTCGACTTCGACAACTGGACATTGCACGATCTGCGCGCCGATTTTTCCGAATCGGTCGACGTTCGCGGCGCGCACCCGGACAAGCTGGAAGAACTGGTCGAGGCCTTCGATCGAGCCGCGTGGGCGAACACGGTGTATCCGCTCGACAACCGCAGCATGCTGCAAAAACTGACGGAGCCGGGCCGCCCGCGGCATGCGGCGGCCGATGCTCCGCGGCGCTTCGAACCCGGAGGCCAGACGGTGCACCGTGCGATCATCGCGGCGCTCGTATCGGACCGCAACTTCCGCGTGGTGGCGCGCATCGCGCAAGGCGTCGCCGATGAGGGCGTACTGTGGTCGATCGGCGACGTGCAGAGCGGCATGGTGCTCTCGATCGAAGGCGGTGCGCTGAACTTCTGCTACGTCGCGTTTGGCGCCGAAGTGCGATTCGCTGCCACCGCCATCGGCGCCGGCGAGCACGAGATCGTACTCGACTATGCGGCCCTCGGCGCGCGCAAGGGGCGCGGGCGACTGCTCCTGAATGGCATGGAACGCGTCACATGGACGGAACTCTCGCCCACGCTGCAGGTGCCATTTCACGAAGGGCTGGATATCGGCATCGACCGGCGAGGTCCGGTGGATTGGGCGCTCTACCAGCGCCGCGGCGTGTTTCGATATGCCGGAACGGTGCGCGAAGTCCTGATCGAGCCCGGCAAGCGCCCGGAATGATTTCACTGAAAGGCCTGACTATGAAGAGCTATGACGTGACCGAATGGGGCAAGCCGCTGCAGGCGCGGATCCGCGATACGCCCAAACCCATCGGCAACGAAGTCCTCCTGCGTCTCACGCACTGCGGCGTTTGCCACTCGGATGTGCATGTGCGCGACGGCTACTTCGACATGGGCGGCGGCAGAAAACTCAGCCTGGCGGAGCGCGGGCTCAAGCTGCCGGTGACGCTCGGCCACGAGCCGCTGGGGGTGGTGGTGGCGACAGGCGAATCCGTCGCGGGCATCGAAATCGGCGGCACCTACCTGGTGAATCCGTGGATCGGCTGCGGCAAGTGCCGCATGTGCGCCGCGAACAACGACAACCTGTGCGCGAACATGAGCGCGCTCGGCATCGCCGCTCCTGGCGGCTTCGCCACCCACCTCATGGTGCCCGACCCGCGCTACCTGATCGACGCCGCCGGCCTGGACGCGGCGCGCGCGGCGCCCCTGGCGTGCTCCGGCGTGACGACCTATTGCGCGGTCAAGAAGCTGCAGCCCATCGACCCCGAGGAGTGGGTCGCGGTCCTCGGTTGCGGCGGCCTCGGCCTGATGGCTCTGGCCGTGCTGCGCGGCCTCGGCCATGCCAAGGTGATCGCCTGCGACATCGACGATGCGAAGCTCGAAGTGGCGCGCGCGCGCGGCGCGGCGCAAACCTGCAATCTCAAGACCGAGGGCGTGAAGCGGCTCCTGGAAATCTCGCCCGGCGGCGTCTGCGGCATGCTCGATTTCGTCGGCATGCCCCAGACCGTGGCGCTTGCCATCCCCGGCCTGCGCAAGGGCGGCCGCTTCGTCCTCTGCGGGCTCATCGGCGGCGAAGCGAATCTGCCGCTTCCCGCATTCGGCTTGCGCGAGATCTCAATACTCGGTTCGGCGGTTGGCACCACGCGCGACATCGCCGAGCTGGTCGCGCTGGTCCGTGCCGGGAAAATCGCCCTGCCTGAAGTTGACCGCCGGCCGCTGGCGGCAGTCGAGAATGTGCTCGCGGATCTCGTCGCCGGCAGAGTGACCGGCCGCGTGGTGCTCGAAGTCGGCGAGGAGCGCTAAATGAAAAACAAAGTCGTTCTGGTCACGGGCGGCGGTTCCGGCTTCGGTCGCGCGACGGCAACAGGCCTTGCGGCGCTGGGCGCGAAGGTCGTCGTCGGCGACCTCAATCTGGAAACCGCGGAGGAAACCGCGCGCCTGGCACGAGTGGCCGGCGTCGAGGCCAGGGCGCAAAAGCTGGATGTCACGCAGGAGAAATCGGTACAGGCCTTCACCGAGGGTGCGCTCAAGGCATTCGGCCGCATCGATGGTGCGTTCAACAACGCGGGCATCCTCGGCCCGTTGCAAGAGATGGCCGAGGTGCCGCTGGAGGATTTCGAGCGCGTGATGGCGGTGAACGTTCGCGGCGTGTGGTTGTGCATGCAGGCGCAGATTCGCGCCATGCTGCGGCAGGCGCCACCCGAAGGCGGCCATTCGATCGTCAACATGGCCTCAATCGCCGGCCTGGCTGCCAGCCCGATGCTGCCCGCCTACTCCGCCTCGAAGCACGCGGTGGTCGGCCTGACGCGCTCCGCGGCGCGCAACTACGGCAGGCGCGGCATCCGCGTGAACTGTGTCTGTCCCGGGCCGGTTGAAACGCCGCTCGCGGAACCCCTGTTCGAGGCGAGCGGCATGCGGGAAATGATGCTGGCGCGCCAGTCGATGGCGAAATTCGGCACGCCCGGCGAAGTCGCGGCGCTGGTGCTGTGGCTGCTTTCGCCGGCCGCGTCGCTCGTCACGGGCACGCCGATGCGCGTGGACGCCGGGGCGCTCGCTTAAGCCGAATTTCTCCCAGCTCAACCTATCGCTTCACCGGTGTGAGAAATCCGGGCTAGAGCTTGCGGCCGGCGTCTTTCCAGTAGCGCTCGCGCAACAGGCGCTTGTAGAGTTTGCCGGTCGGGTGGCGCGGCAGCTCGGCTTCGAAATCGACCGATTTCGGGCATTTGACGTGCGACAGGTGGGCGCGGCACCAGGCGATCAGTTCCTCCGCCAGCGCCGGACCCGCCGCGGCCGGATCGGCGGGCTGCACCACGGCTTTCACCTCCTCGCCGAAATCCGCGTTCGGCACGCCGATCACGGCGACGTCGGTCACCTTGGGATGCGTCACGAGCAGGTTCTCGATTTCCTGCGGGTAGATGTTGACCCCGCCCGAGATGATCATGAAGTGCTTGCGGTCGGTGAGGTAGAGATAGCCCTCGCCGTCCACGTAGCCCACGTCGCCCAGCGTGGTCCAGCCTTGCATCGACTTGGAGGCCGCGGTTTTCTCCGCATCGTTGTGGTACTCGAATGCCGGCGCATTGGCGAAGTAGATCGTGCCGGTCTCCCCCGCGGGCCGCAGCGCGCCGCTTTCATCGTCGAGGATGCGGATTTCGCCCAGCAGCGCGCGGCCTACGGTGCCCTTGTGCGCCAGCCACTCGGCGGACGTGCAGGCGACGAAGCCGTTGCCCTCGGTGCCGGCGTAGTACTCGTAGAGCACCGGGCCCCACCAGCCGATCATTTCCTCCTTCACCTGCAGCGGGCACGGGGCGGCGGCGTGGATCGCCACGCGCAGGGAGGAAAGATCGTGCCGGCGCCGCGCCGCGGCCGGCATTTTCAGCATGCGCACGAACATGGTCGGCACCCACTGGCTGTGCGTGACGCGATGCCGCTCGATGAGCGCGAGCGCTTCCTCCGCGTCGAAATGCTCCATGATCACGGCAGTGCCGCCGAAGCGCAGCACCGCCATGTTGAAGCGCAGCGGCGCGGCGTGATAAAGCGGCGCCGGCGAGAGGTAGACGCAGTTCGCATCCAGCCCGTAGAGCTTGCTGGTGATGGCGGTGAGGCTGTTGGGTGCGTCGATCGCCTCGTCGAGCAGTTCGGTCTTGACGCCTTTTGGCCTGCCGGTGGTGCCCGAGGAATAGAGCATGTCGCGCCCGGCGCTTTCATCCTTGATACGTACGGCCGGCTGCTTGCCGGCGGCAGTCTCCCAGGACTCGTGGCCGGGCAGCGTACCGCCCACCGAGTAGCGATGGCGCACCTGCGGGACCTTCGTCAGCAGCTCGGCCGCCTGACCGGCGAGGCTCGCCGATACGATGAGGGCTTTCGCGCCGCAATCGCCAATGATGTACTCGGCCTCCTGCGGCGCGAGCCGCGAACTCATGGCGGTGTAGAACAGGCCCGCGCGCTGCGCGGCAAAGCAGATCTCCAGGTAGCGCGCGTTGTTGTCCATGAGCAAGGCGATCGCATCGCCGCGCGTCAGGCCGAGCGCACGGAAAAGCTGCGCGCCCTGATTCGAGCGGGCTTCGAGTTCGCGGTAAGTCACCGTTTCGCCCGAGCGCGCCATGACGAGCGCGGGCTTGTCCGGCGTACTGAGCGCGTGATGGCAGGGGTGGAGCATCAGCCGAGGGAAAAATCCACCACCTGCCGGCCCGCGACGCGCGCCGCGAGCAGTTCGTCGAAGGCCTGGTCCAGGTCGGCAAAGCGTATCTTGCGCGCGATGCGATCGAGGTGCCCTGGCTTCAAGTCGCCCGCCAATCTTCCCCAGAGCATTGTCATGCGCTCGATGGGATTGTTGACGTTGACGCCGAGCAGCCGCACACCGCGCAGGATAAAGGGCAGGACGTTGCCGGCGAATTCTGCACCCGCCGCGTTGCCGAAGGAGGCGATGACCCCGTCGCGCTGCATGCTGCGCGCAAGCCACGACATCTGTGCGCCGCCGACGGAATCGAGCGCGCCTGCCCAAAGAGGGTTCTCCAGCGCCCGCCCGGCGTCTGCAATCGCGTTCCTGCCGATGACTTCCTTCGCACCCAGGCCCTTCAGATACTCCGCCTGCTCCGCCTTGCCGCTCATCGCCACGACGTGGTAGCCGCGGCCGGCGAGGATGTCGATGGCGATGCTCGCCACGCCGCCGGTGGCCCCGTTTACCAGCACCTTGCCCTTCGCGGGCGCAAGGCCGTTCAATTCCATCAGGTCGATCGCGTGCGCCGCGGTGTGCCCCGCCACGCCCAGCGCGCTTGCCTCGAAAAGGCTCATGCCCGCAGGCAGCGGAATTACCCAGTCAGCTGGAAAGCGCCCGAACTCGGCGTAACCGCCGTCGTGGTCGGCGCCCAGGCCGAAGCTGTGCACGATGACCGCATCACCGGATTTGAAGCGCGGGTCGGCGGATTGCTCGACCTTCCCGGCAAGGTCGATGCCGGCCACGAGCGGAAACTTGAGCGCGATCTTCGCCTTGCCTCGTGCGGTCAGCGCGTCCTTGTAGTTGACGCTGGCGTAGGCGATGCGCACCACGACGTTGCCTGAGTCCAATTCATCGCGCGACATGGTGTCGATGCGTCCGGCACCGAACCTGCCGCCTGCGTGAACGCGGTAAGCCTTCAAACGACGGTGACGCCGCCGTCGGCGACGATGACCTGGCCGGTGATGAACGCGGCCGCTTCGGAGGCGAGGAACACCGCGATGCCGCCGATGTCGCGCGGCACGCCGAGGCGGCGCAGCGGCGTGGAGTCCTCCCGCGCCTTGCGCCGTGCCGCGTCCTCCCACAGCGCCTTGGCGAAGTCCGTCTTGATCAGGCCGGGCGCAATGGCGTTGACGCGCACGTTCTTCGGCCCCCATTCCGCGGCAAGGTTGCGCACCAGATGGTGGTCGGCCGCCTTCGACATGCCGTAGGCGCCGATCACCGTGTTCGCCCTGATGCCGCCAATGGAGCCCACCGTGACGAAACTGCCGCCGCCGCGTTCGGCCATGCCCGGCAGGGTCAGCGCGGCAAACCAGAGCACGCTCTTCACGTTATTGAGGAAGACCTTGTCGAAAGCCTCATCCGGAATCTCGGTCAGCGGCCCGTAATACGGATTCACGGCCGCGTTGGCGATGGCGATGTCGACGCGGCCCCATTTGGCGAGCGTCTTTTCCACCAGCGCCCTGAGTTCCTCCTTGCGCGAAACGTTGCAGGGCTGCGCGAGTACTTCAAAGCCTTGTTTTTCGAATTCCGCGCGCGTTGCGTCACATGCTTCAACCTTGCGGCTCGAGACGACGACTTTGCAGCCGGCCCAGGCCAGCTCCTCGGCCATCGACTTGCCGATCCCGCGCGTCGAACCGGTGATGATTGCCACTTTGCCGGTCAAATCAAACAAGGACTTGGACATGGTTGTTCCGATATGTGAAAATAAGTACGACTAAGTTGACATGCCGTACCTGCGGATGGAATATCGAAATGCGAAACATCCTGCAGGTCCCATCAAGGAGCCGTTCCATGGGCGCTTCCGAGCCTACCGCATCCCTTTCCCCTCTCGCCGGCCCCTACAGCTACGAGCACGAAGGCGACCGCCAGTTCGCGACCACGCTTGCGCGGGGGCTGGAAGTGCTGCGCTGCTTCACGCCCCTCGAACCGATGCTCGGCAACAAGGAAATCTCAGTGCGCACCGGACTGCCCAAGCCGACCGTTTCCCGCCTTACCTACACGCTCACCAAGCTGGGCTACCTGCGGCACAACCTGCGCATGGGCAAGTACCAGCTCGGCTCGGCGGTGCTCTCGATCGGCTACCCGCTCCTCGCCTCGATGAGCATACGCCAGATCGCGCGCCCGTTCATGAAGGAACTCGCCGACTACTGCAATGGCGCGGTGAGCATGGGAATCCGCGACCGCCTGAACATCGTCTTCGTCGAAACCTGCCGCAGCGGCAACCTCACCACGCTCCCCGACATCGGCACCTCGGTACCCATCGCCCAGTCGGTCATCGGCCACGCCTTCCTCTACGCCTGCACGCCGCCCGAGCGCGAGTCGGTGCTCAACCAGATGAAGGTGAAGGATCCAGAGTCGCTGCGAAAGTACAGGGCAAACATCGACAGGAGCCTGGAGGACATCCGCCGCAAGGGCTTCTGCCTCACGAACGGCGAGCTGCGGCGCGAGGTGCACGGCGTCGGCGCGCCGATGCGGCGGCACCTGGACGGCGAAATCCTGACTTTCAACTGCGGCATACCCTCGTTCGGCGTCAAGAAAGGCCAGCTCGAGGACGACATCGGCCCGCGCCTGGTGGCGATGGTGCGCAACATCGAAGCCGCGATAGGGATTCACTGAGCCTTGGTTTCCGACTCACGCGCAGCGGCGCCATAAATGCCGCGCGACATGGTCGAGGCAGCCCCCTCCTTCAGCGCGCGGTAGACCGCGGCGCGCGCGGCATGCACCTCGCGGCTCGCCGGCTCCGCGTCGGCCGCCCAGTCAACCAGGTGCGCCGCGAGACGTGCGTCGCCGGCGGCGAGCAGTGCGCGGCCGCGCTCCAGCAGCCGCTCGATGCCGCCGGCTAGCGCAGCGAGTTCCCGTGCCAGCGCGCGCCGCGGCGCCGGTTTCAGTTCGCTCGGCACGCCGCTGTGCCAGCCGCCGAAGCAGCGCCACAGGTTGCGCACGATGAATTCCGGCTCGTCGTACACGGGCCTCAGGTAGGGCTTGGCCTCCAGCGCCGGCGGCGGGCGCACCTCCTCGAGGATTTCGTAGAGCGTTGCGCCGGCGTTGAGGCGCTCCAGCGTCTGCTCCACCAGCGACTCCAGGTAAGCCGCGGTGTCGAGCAGCGCCGCCTGCACGCGCGCCGCCCCCGCAATGGGCAACCCATGTCCCGGCAGGAGCAGTTCGGGCCGAAGCGCCGCCATGTTGCGCAGCGCGGCCGCCCATTCCACGGCGTAGCGCTGCACCTTCTGCGGATTGCCGGCATTGGGCGCCGCCCAGATGAACAGGTCGCCCGTGCACAGCGTTTTCGTCTCGGGCAGGAAAACCCAGGTGTGATCGTCGGTTTCGCCCTTGGCGTGGTGCAGCTGGAAGCGTGTGCCGCCGAGCGAAAATTCGAGCGCATCGGCGTAGACCTCGGTCGGCGCCTGGAACTCCACCGGCCACTGCGTCTCAAACCCGAACTGGCGCGTGTTGATGATCGAGTTGTAGCCCGCGGTGCGGACGTAGCGCTGCATCCGCGGCAGGACATTGGCGTGGCCGACGATGCGCGGCGGCTGCCAGCGGCGCTCGCGTGCCTCGGCAAGGAACGGCGGCAGGCCGTAGGCGTGATCGACATGGCCGTGCGTGTAGACCGCCGTATGCACGCGCTCGCCGTTCCAGTGGCGCACCGCGTCGAAGCTGAGCTTGTGCGCGGCCGGATGGAACGAACCGGTATCGACCAGCACCAGACCCTCCGCGGTCTTCACCGCGGTGACATTGACGAAGGCCTTGAAGAACGCGATGCCGGGCGCAAGTTCCTCCAGCAGCCTGGGACCAGAAAAAGGGTGGTATTCCGCCTGCGTGGTGCTCGCTTCCCCGCTCCACAGCCGATCGGTTCGCTGCAACAATTCGGACATGGCTGGTTCCCGTGAGGAATGTCTACGAGGTAGACTTTACGCGGGAGGAGGTACCTAGTGAACAAAATTCTGCTTTCATTTGGCGCGCTTGCGATCGCGGTGAGCGCGCACGCGCAGCAATTCCCGATACCCGGCAAGACGGTGCGCATGGTCGTGCCATTTCCGCCGGGGGGCCAGACCGACATCCAGGCGCGCGCCATCGCGCAGAAAATGGCCGCGACGCTCGGCAACCCGGTGATCGTAGAGAACAAACCCGGCGGCTCGACCGTGATCGGCGCCCGCGAAGTGCAGAAGGCGGCGCCGGACGGCCACACCCTGCTCTACACCATCGCGACCCATGTGCAGAATCCGCACCTGTTCAAGACCCCGCCGTGGGACCCGTTCAAGGACTTCACGCCGATCACTGCGGGGGCGAAATCGGCGACCGTGCTCACCGCACACGTTTCAATGCCCTTCAGCGACGTGAAGGGCCTTATCGACTACGCCAAGGCGAATCCGGGCAAGCTCAACTTCGCGTCCTTCGGCGCAGGCTCGAGTTCGCACCTGAACGGCGAGAAGTTCAAGCGACTCGCGGGCATCGACATCGTGCACGTGCCTTACAAGGGCAGCGGCGATGCGATGAGGGACCATCTCTCCGGTGTGGCGCAGTTGTTTTTTGACGGCCCGACTACCGCCATCTCCAACACGAAAAGCGGCAGGGTGAAGATGCTCGCCGCGGCCGCGGAGACGCGCTATGCAGCGATGCCCGACCTACCGACAATGCGCGAGTTGGGCTACGACGTCGGCTACTGGGGCTACCTCTGGTTCTGGGGTCCGGCCGACATGCCGCGCGGCGTCATCGATGCGGTCTACCGCCACCTCGCGTTCGCGATCAAGCACCCGGAGATCGTCAAGCTGTTCGCCGAGGGGGGCTCCGAAGCCTCGGGCATGCCGCCAGCGGAAATGGCCCGGACTGCGAAGGAGCTCTCCGAGCGCTGGGGCGCGGTGATCCGCGAGGTCGGCGTCAAGCTCGACCAGTAGCGCCATGGGACCGCTCGCCGGACTGAAGATTCTGGAATTCGAAGCGATCGGGCCCGGACCGTTCTGCGGCATGATGCTCGCCGATATGGGCGCCGACGTGCTGCTCATCGACCGGCAGGGCGAATTCGGGCTGGGATTGGGAAGGGATCGCTGGTTCGAAGTCATGCTGCGCGGCCGGCGCTCGGCGACACTGGACCTGAAGTCGAAGGACGGCGTCGCAGCCGCGCTGCAGCTCGCAAGCAAGGCCGACGCGCTCATCGAGGGCTTCCGCCCCGGGGTCATGGAGCGCCTTGGCCTCGGGCCCGATGCGCTGCTGAAGAAAAATCCGAAGCTGGTCTATGGCCGCATGACCGGTTGGGGCCAGGACGGGCCGCTCAGCACCCGCGCGGGCCACGACATCAATTACATCGCGTTGACCGGCGTGCTGCATGCCGTCGGCCGCGCCGGTGCCGCGCCGGTGCCGCCGCTGAACCTCATCGGCGATTTCGGCGGCGGCGGCATGCTGCTCGCCTTCGGCATCGCCTGCGGACTGCTCGAGGCGCAGCGCTCGGGCAAAGGCCAGGTGGTGGACGCGGCGATGGTGGACGGCGCATCGCTCCTCGCGGCGATGTTCTCGGGCATGCTCGCGGCGAAGCGCTGGAGCGAGACGCGCGGCGAGAACATACTCGACAGCGGCGCGCCCTGGTACGACGTCTACGCAACCAAGGATGGCAAGTACGTCTCGATAGGTTCCATCGAAGCAAAATTCTATGAGGATTTGCTTCAGCGTCTTGGTCTGCAGGGGAAAGACCTGCCGAAGCAACACGACCGCAAGGGCTGGCCAGCCCTGAGGACACTGTTCTCGGACCGATTCAGGCAGAAAACTCGCGACGAATGGTGCACGGTGTTCGAGGGTTCGGACGCTTGCTTTGCGCCGGTGCTGACCTTTTCCGAAGCACGCGCGCATCCGCACAATATCCAGCGGCGCGGTTTCGTCGACTCGGGCGGCGTGCCGCAGCCCGCGCCGGCACCACGGTTTTCGCGCACGCCGGGATCGATTCGCGCCGCAGCGCCAGAGCGCGGCGCGGGCGGCAAAGACGCGCTATCGGACTGGGGATTTTCAGCAACGGAAGTTTCCCTCCTCGAGCAGCGGGGCTTGGGTTTCAAATGAGCGGGCCGCTCGAAGGCCTCAAAGTCCTCGACATCTCGAACGTCATTGCGGGTCCTTTTGCCGCCGCATTGCTCGGCGATTTTGGTGCCGAGGTATTGAAGGTTGAACTTCCAGTGAGGGGAAATGCGGGCGGCGATCCCCTGCGCGGGCTACCGCCGCACAAGGACGGCAAGCCCCTCCTGTGGAAGGCGGTCAACCGCAACAAGCAGGCGATCACGCTCGACCTGCGCAAGCCTGAAGGCCAGGCGCTCTTCTGCCGGCTGCTGCCGCGCTTCGACGTGCTGATCGAGAACTACCGCCCCGGGACGCTCGACCGCTGGAACCTGCCGAAAGAAAAGCTCTGGGAACTGCAGCCGAAACTGGTGATCCTGCGCGTGACGGGCTTCGGCCAGACCGGCCCCTATAGCGGCTTCGCCGGGTTCGCGCGCCTGTTCGAGGCCTATGCCGGCCTCACCTACATCACGCGCGCGCCTGCCGAGCCGCCGATGCATCCCGGCTATCCGATTGGCGACCCCATCGGCGGCGTGTTTGGCGCCTTCGGCGTTCTCGCGGCGCTCATGCATCGGGCGAAGAATCCGGACGCCCCCGGCCAGGAGATCGACCTGTCCTGCACCGAAGCCATGATGCGCCTGCTCGAAGTGCTGCCGATCGAATATGACCAGCTCGGCCAGCTGCACGAACCGGTGGGCAACGGCAACGCCTACGTCGCGCCGGCGGGCGTGTTCCGCTCGGCCGACGGCGAGTGGGTCACCTTCACCGCGGCGACGCAAAGCGTGTTCGAGCGCTTCTGCCGGATGATCGGCCGCGCCGAGCTGGTCGCCGACCCGCGCTACGCCAGCAACCCATTGCGCATGCAGCATGCGCCGGCCTTGAACGCGATCGTCGCCGAGTGGATCGGTGCGCGTCCCTACCGCGAGGCGATCCGGGAATTGTCCGAGGCCGGCGTCTCGGTGGCGCCGGTCTACTCCAATCGCGACATCGCCGAAGACGAGCACTTCCGCTTCAGGCAGTCCATCACCAGGGTAACGGACGCGGACTTCGGTTCGGTCGCCGTTATCTGCGTCGTACCGCGGCTCTCGGCCACGCCCGGGGAAGCCCGCAGCGCGGGCCCCGCGCCAGGCGCGCACAATGCCGAGGTCTACGGCAGTTGGCTCGGCCTGTCCGAGCCGGAACAGGATCGACTGCGCGGCGCCGGGGTGATATAGAATCCCGCGCGCGATCCACCGCCGAGGTTCCCCATGCTCAGCCGCCTGATGCCCCGCGAGGGCAATTTCTTCGAATTGTTCAACGCCCACGCCGAGCGCATCGTCGAAGGCAGCCGCGAGCTGGCGGCGATGATCACCACGTTCACCGAGGTGGAAAAGCACGCCCAGTACATCGACACCGCCGAGCGCGCCGCGGACAAGATCACGCACGAAACCATCACTCTGCTGCACAAGACCTTCATCACGCCCTTCGACCGCGAGCAAATCCACCAGCTGATCACCAGGATGGACGACATCCTGGACCTGATGCAGGACGTCGCCGAGTCGATCGTGCTCTACGATATCCGCAAGATCACGCCGGAATCCAGGCAACTCGCCGAGATCTGCCAGATGTGCTGCGAGCGCGTGCGCAGCGCCGTGTCGCTGCTGAAGAACGTCAAGGACGCCGAGGCGATCCTCAAGACCTGCGAGGAAATCGACCGCCTGGAGTCGGACGCCGATCGCGTCATGCGCTCGGCGATGTCCAAACTCTTTCGCGACGAGTCGGACATCAAGCAGCTGATCAAGATGCGCACCATCTACGAGTTGCTTGAGCAGATCACCGACCGCTGCGAGGACGTGGCGAACATCATCGAAGGCATCGTGCTGGAAAATTCCTGAGCCCGGACCGCAACCCGGTCGCCGCCTGAGTGGAAACCCCGCAACTCGCGCTCTGGATCGTCGTCACGCTGGTGCTGGTCGCCCTGGCGTTCGACTTCATGAACGGCTTTCACGATGCCGCCAATTCCATTGCAACCGTGGTTTCGACGCGCGTGCTCTCGCCTTACCAGGCGGTGATGATGGCGGCGCTCTTCAATTTCCTCGCGCTGTTGGTATTCCAGCTCTCGGTCGCCACCACGATCGGCCGCGGCATCATCGACCAGGGCGTCGTCGATCACTTCCTGGTGTTCGGCGCGCTGGTCGGCGCGATCAGCTGGAACGTGATCACCTGGTACTACGGCATTCCGTCCTCGTCCTCGCACGCGCTGATCGGCGGACTGGTGGGCGCGGCGGTGGCCAAGGCCGGCACCTGGGCGCTGGTGCCCGCCGGATTGCTGAAGACCATTGCGTTCATTTTCGTCGCACCCTTGCTCGGCATGCTGCTGGGCGCCACCCTCATGCTTGCGGTCGCGTGGTTGTTCGTACGAAGTTCGCCGAGCCGGGTCGACCGATGGTTCAGGCGCCTGCAGCTAATCTCGGCCTCCCTGTATTCGCTCGGCCACGGCGGCAACGACGCGCAGAAAACCATCGGCATCATCTGGATGCTGCTCATCGCCGCCGGCTATCTCGGCACCCAGGACCCGGTGCCGGTCTGGGTGATCGCAGCCTGCTACGTCACCATCGCGCTCGGCACCGCATTCGGCGGCTGGCGCATCGTGAAAACCATGGGACAGCGCATCACCAAGTTGAAGCCCGTGGGCGGCTGCTGCGCCGAGACCGGCGGCGCGATCATGCTGTTCGTCGCCACCGGCCTCGGCATCCCGGTGTCCACGACGCACACCATTACGGGCGCGATCGTCGGCGTGGGTAGCGCCCAGTCGGCGTCCGCCGTGCGCTGGGGCGTGGCGGGCAACATCCTCTGGGCATGGATCCTGACCATCCCCTGTTCCGCCTTCATCGCCGGCGCGGCCTGGTATCTGGGTCGGCTGCTGCTTTCGACCGCCTGAGAGTTCAAGGGCGCCTGGCCAGCAGGTCGATTTCCACGCGCGCGCCAAGGACCAGCGCGGTGACGCCGATGCAGGTGCGCGCCGGACGACGCTCGAGAGGGAAGTAGGACGCGTAGACCGCGTTCATTGGCGCGTAGTCCGCCGTGAAATGGGTCAGGTAAACGCGCGCGAAGAGGACGTGGCCGAAATCGAGCTTCACGCCCTCCAGCACGCGTTTCAGGTTGTGCATCACCTGGTGCGTCTGCGCCTCAATTCCCGCGGGCAACGCTTTGGCGTGGTCGTCGCCTTCGTTCGGCATCTGCCCCGTGACGAAAACCCAGCCGTCGGCCTCGACCGCATGGCTGAAAGGCGCCACCGGGCGCGGCCCTCCTGGAATCAGGTGGAATATCGGCGCGGCCATGAAAGGCCTCAGGAGTAGGTCAGCGCGCCGTCGCGCTCTGGCCGGTCGAGGTGCGGCACGTTGTTGAAACTCACGCAGTGGATCCGGCTAGCGCCCGCCTGCAGCTCGCTGATGCCGGTGTTGCGCGTCTGCAGGTTGAGATCGACCACGCCACGCAGCGGCATGCCCATCACGTCGGCGAGGATGGTCGAGATCGGTCCGCCCGAGCTGACGACGAGCACCCGCTTCGCGGTGGACTTGCCCATGTCCGCCAGAGCGGAGAGCACGCGGCTGCGGAAATCGGCAAAGGGTTCATGGGGATGCCCCTGCAGCGTGCCATCGGCCCACGCGTACATCGCTTCGCGCAGGATACGGAAGTGCTCGCGGCGGTCCCCGCTTTGCGGCAGCGGCTTGCCCTTCAGGTGGGCGTGCAGCAGCGAATGGCTGTCGTATTCGTCGAGCCGCGCGTCCTCCGCGGCGGCGAGCGTGCGGCCCAGGCCTTCGCCGATCCCCGCCAGCGTCTCGGCGTGGCGCCGCAGCGAGCCGCGCACGTGCAGGTCGAAAGCGACACCCCTTTCCTTGAAGTACTCGCCCAGCCAGCGCGACTGGCGCCAGCCGAGTTCGGAGAGCTTGTCGTAGTCGTCCGCCCCGAAGGACGCCTGTCCGTGCCGCACGAGGATCAGTTCAGCCATAGCCCTGGATTGTATGAAATATGGAACAATCGCCGCATGCAAATCAAAGACAGAGTGGTGGTCGTCACGGGAGCCGCGAGCGGCATCGGCAAGGCGCTCGCCCTGCGATTCGCCAGGGAAGGCGCGCGCGGCGTGGTCTGCGCCGACCTGAGCGAGAACGACGCCAAGGCGGTCGCGGCGGGCATCGGCGGCCTGGGAATGCGCTGCGACGTGGGCCAGGAGGGCGACATGAACGCGCTCGTGGTCGCCGCGCTCGAGCGCTACGGCGCGGTCGACATCTTCTGTTCCAACGCCGGCATCATCGGGCGCCACGGCCTGGATGCCTCGCTGAAGGAGTGGCGGCGCACGATGGACGTCAATTTCATGGCCCACGTGCTCGCGGCGCGCGCCGTGATCCCCGTGATGCTCAAGCAGGGCAGCGGCTACATCGTCGCCACCGCCTCGGCCGCGGGCCTCCTGATGCAGGTGGACTCGGCGACCTACACCGTCTCGAAACATGCCGCGGTCGCGTTCGCCGAGTGGCTGTCGGTGAACTACGCGGAGCGCGGCATCAAGGTCTCGTGCCTCTGCCCCCAAGGCGTGCGCACGCCGATGCTGCTCGGCCCGACGGGCGAGCGCAAGTCCTTCCTCTCGGAGGGCTCGGTAAGCGCGGAAGACGTGGCGGCGCGCGTCATGGAGGCGATCGAGGCGGAGAAATTCCTCATCCTGCCGCATCCCGAGGTGGCGGAGTACGAGCGCCGCAAGACCGCCGACCGCGATCGGTGGCTGGGCGGCATGCGCCGCCTGCGCGCCTCGATCCTGGCGGATCCCAACATGCGCGGCCTGGACTGAATGAAAATTGAATAGCGGCTAGTGTTTGTGCTGGCCGGAAGGAGCGGCACTATCGCCGAGGCGGCCGACGTGGAATTCAGCGCTGACCTCGCCGGCTTTTTCGAACTTCAGCTTCACCGCCACCTTCTCGCCTTCCTTGAACGGCCGCGTGAGGTCCATGAACATCAGGTGCGCCCCGCCGGGCTTGAGCTCGAAGCTGCCCTTCGCCGGCACGTCGTAGCCAGCCACCTGGCGCATTTTCATCACGCCGTTGTCGTTGATGTGCACGTGCAGCTCCACCTTCGCGGCAGCGGGCGAGGACGCCGACACCAGGCGATCGGGCGCGGCGCCCGCGTTGCGGATCACCATGTAGCCGCCGGCGACCTTCGCACCGGGTGCGGTGGCGCGCGCCCAGGGCTTTTCGATCTGCATTTGCGCCTGGACGGGAAATGCAATGCAGAGAACAAGGATAAAAAACGGGATTTTCATGCGGCGTACCGCTTCACGGCCTTCTCGTTCCATTTCATTCCCAGGCCTGCACCCGCAGCGCCCACGGCCCTGCCCCTGACGATGCGCACCGGCTCCTCCAGCACGGGGTCGGCCCAGTCCACATACTCCAGCCAGTGGCAGGTCGGCGTCACGGCAAGAAGCTGGCAGCTCGCCTCGGCAAAAAGGTGGCTCGACATCTCCAGGCCCGCGCCCTGCGCCAGCGCCGCGGCGCGCATCCAACCCGTGACGCCGCCGATGCGCTGCGCATCGGGCATGACGTAGTCACAGCAACCGGCGGCGATGGCCTGCGCCATCTGCTCCGGGCCCATGAAATTCTCGCCGATCTGGATCGGCGTCGCGACTTCGCGCGCAACTTCGGCGCAACCGGCGAAGTTATCGGCGCGGATCGGCTCTTCGATCCACAGCACCCCGCCCTCTGCGTCGATCATGCGCCCGCGCCGGATCGCCTCCGACACCGTCAGCGCCTGGTTGAAATCCACCATCAGCGTAATTTTCGGCCCGATGGTTTTCTTCACCGCGCGCAGCGCTGCGATGTCGGCCGCCGCCGTCGGCCTGCCAAGGCGCAGCTTCACCGCCGAGAATCCGGCGGCAACCAGCTGCTCGGCTTCCTTTGCCAGCGGCTTCAATTCCTGTATGCCCAGGCCATTCGAGTTGTACGCGAGGACCGGCCGCGGCGCGCCGCCCAGCAACCGCACCACCGGCTTGCCGAGTGCCTGTCCGAGCGCGTCCCAGGCGCACATGTCGATGGCCGACATGGCAAAGAGCACGATGTTGTGGACACCGAGCAGGGTGTGCCGCGCGCGCAGTTTCTTCTCGATCTCGAACGGCGCCACGGCATCGCCCTGCAGCATCTCGCCCATCGCCTCCACCAGCGCGGCGACCGGTTTCAAAGCCGATCTGGTTATGGAAAAGAGATATGAGCGACCAACGATGCCGCCGTCCGTTTTCAGGTCAACCAGCAGCAACGGCGCCACGCTCACTGCGCCGGTGCTGGTCTGCAGCGGCCGGCGCATCGGCACCGCCACCGCACGCACCGAAACGGACTTTACTTTCAGATCTGCCCTCATGGTTTTCCGGACGGGCCCCAGATGGAAGGGGGCGCGGCGCGCAGATCGCGCTCGCCCCAGCGGCCAGCCTCGACCTGGTGGAGGAAGTCCTCCAGCAGCGAATTGAACAGCGCCGGTTCCTCCAGGTTGATGCCGTGCCCGCTCCTGGGCAGGATCGCCAGTCCCGCGGTGGGGATGCAGCGCTTCATCAGCAGGCAGACTTCGAGGCAGGGCTCCTCTTCGTCCCCCGCCATGATCAGCGTGGGCACCCGGATGCGCTTCATTTCCTCGGTCAGATCGTAGAGCGACGGCCGGCGCCCCTGGTAGCCCAGATTGGTGTTCGCCGAGCCCAGCGCGGAATGCCCGGAGAGTTGCTCGATGTATTCCGCAAAACCGCGCGGGTCCTTGTTCTGGTACTGCACGCGCGTCGGGCCATGGCCATAGGTGGAAGCGAAAAACACCATGCCCTTTTCGAGGATGATTTTGGCGTTGTCGCGTGCCGCCGCCTGGAAGCTCGCGTACTGCGCCGGGTGGGCGCCATAGCCGCCGCCCGCGACGGTGATCGACAGCGAGCGCGCCGCGTAGTGCATGCCGAAATGCAGCGACGCGAAGGCGCCCATGGACAGGCCGACGACGTGCGCCTTGGCGATCGACAATCCGTCGAGTACGCAGCGGATGTCGTCGCGGGCGCGCGCCTGCGAGTAGCGCTCGAAGTCATCGGGGACGTCCGAGGGCGGATAGCCGCGCGCGTTGTAGGCGATACAGCGGTAGCGCCGCGAGAAATACCGCATTTGCGGTTCCCAGCTGCGGCCATCGCCGGCGAATTCGTGCACGAAAACGATGGGCGCGCCGCTGCCGGCCTCTTCGTAGTGGAGTTTTACTCCGTCGTCGGTCGAAATGGAGGGCATGTTGCTAGACTATCAAATCCATGGACCTAAATCTCAAAGGCAAGAGAGTCCTGATCACCGGGGCGTCGAAAGGCATAGGCTGGGCCTGTTCAAATATCTTTGCTAAAGAAGGCGCCATCGTCCTCTGTACGTCGCGGACGATTGCCGAAGGAACAAACTCCAAACAGGCAGATCTTTCTCTCAGGGGAACTGCAGAAGATATAGCCGCTTGGGCGGGAGATCTGGACATCCTGGTGAACAACGCTGGCGCGATCCCGGGCGGCGACCTGCAACGCGTCGACGAAGACACCTGGCGCAAAGCCTGGGACCTGAAGGTGTTCGGCTATGTCAACCTGACTCGCGCGGTATATGCCACGATGAAAAAACGAGGCCGCGGCGTGATCATCAACATCCTCGGCAACGCCGGGGAGCGGCTCAATCCGGCCTACATCGCGGGCAGCACCGCCAACGCCGGGCTCATGGCCTTCACGCGCACGCTTGGCGGCGCATCGCATGCCGACGGCATCCGAGTGCTAGGCATCAACCCGGGGCCGGTTGCGACCGACCGGCTGGTCAGCCTGCACAAGCAAATGGCGCAGACGAAGCTCGGCGACGCTAACCGCTACGAGGAGCTGTTCAAGGAAATGTCCTTCGGCCGGCCCGCGACGCCGGAGGAGATCGCCTCGGCCGTCGCCTTTCTCGCCTCGGAGCGCTCCGCCTACACCACCGGCTGCATTCTTTCCATCGACGGCGGCCTCGCCGCGCGCTGGAACTGAGGGAGTAACCATGAAAGCCGTCCTCTGCAAGCAGTTCGGCCCCCCGGAATCGCTCGTGATCGAGAATTTGCCCTCGCCCGTCGCCGGTGCCGGCGAAGTCGTGATCAGCGTCAGGGCCGCGAGCCTGAATTTTCCGGACGTGCTCATCATCCAGAACAAATACCAGTTCAAGCCGCCGCTCCCCTTCTCGCCCGGGAGCGAACTGGCCGGCGTAATCAAGGACGTCGGTGAAGGCGTCAAGGGATACAAGCGCGGCGAGCGCGTGATCGCGTTCACCACTTACGGCGCGTTCGCCGAGGAAGTGAAGGTCGAGGCCGCGCGCCTGGTGCCGATGCCGGAGGGCATGGACTTCAACAGCGCCGCGGCGTTCCTCCTGACCTACGGCACCTCGGACCATGCCTTGCGCGACCGCGGGCAACTGCGCGCCGGCGAAACCCTGCTCGTGCTGGGGGCGGCAGGTGGCGTCGGTCTGGCGGCGATCGAGATCGGCAAGGCGATCGGCGCGCGCGTGATCGCCTGCGCTTCGAGCGCCGACAAGCTCGAAGTCTGCAAGCAGCACGGGGCCGACGCCGTGATCAACTACAGCAGCGAGGACATGCGCGAGAAAATCAAGCAGATTACCGACGGTAAGGGCGTGGACGTCGTCTATGACGCGGTTGGCGGCCTCTATACCGAGCCGGCGCTGCGCTCCACCGCCTGGCGCGGGCGGCTGCTGGTGGTCGGCTTCGCGGCCGGCGAAATTCCGAAAATTCCCCTCAATCTCACCCTACTCAAGGGATGCTCGATCGTCGGCGTGTTCTGGGGGGATTTCACGCGCCGCGAACCGAAAGTATTCGCCGAGAGCATCGCGCAGCTGGGGAAGTGGTTCCGCGAAGGCAAGTTGAAGCCCCACGTGTCGCAGACCTTTCCCCTGGACCAGGCGGTCGAGGCGCTCAAGCTGATGGCGGCGCGCAAAGTCAAAGGCAAGGTGGTCCTCACCACGCCGGACTAGGGTTTGCTGCCGTCTCCGGCGCCCAGGGGCCGCTGCATGATCACCGTATTCACCCAGCGGCCGAATTTGTAGCCGGTCGAGCGCAAGGCCCCGGCGCGCACGAATCCCAGGCTCGCGTGCACCGCGATCGATGCCGCGTTGCCGCTGTCGCCGATCACGGCGATGAGCTGCCGGTATTCGAGCGTTTCGCAGCGCGCGATCAATTCGGCGAGCACCGCCTTGCCGATGCCTTTGCCCTGCATGCCATGCCTGACGTAGATGGAATCCTCGAGCGTATAGCGGTAGGCGGAGCGGCTCCGGTAGAGCGTGCAGTAGCCGTAGCCGAGGATTTCCGCCTGGTCCCCGGCCACCACGTACGGCAGGCCCTGGCGGGTCACCTCCTCGTAACGCCGGCGCATTTCCTCCAGCGGCGGCGCTTCCTCCTCGAACGAGGCCAGCCCCTTCGATACATGGTAGGCGTAGATGGATTGGATCGCAGGCAGGTCTTGCGGTGCAGCAGGTCTGATGCGCATCAAACGATTATAGTGGCGGCATGACGATCCAGATGGAGCGGGCGACCGCGGTTGCGGAGCTGATCGGGCGCGTGCGCGCGATCGAGGCGCGCGACGGCGTTTCGCGCGCGTCGCTCGAACTGATCAAGGCTGAATTGATCGCGCTTGCTAGCCGCTCGGAGTTGTTTCCACCCGCGCACTTCGTCAATGTCCCGGGCCGCACCGGCACGATTTACCACCTTGCGGAGGACGCCGGGGGCCGCTTTGCGCTCTACGGCTCCGCGGGCGTGCCCGGCAAGGCGCAGCCGCCGCACAACCACACCACCTGGGCTTCGATCGCGGGCGTCTACGGCGACGAGCACAACGCCTTCTACGAGCGGACCGATCGCGGCGAAACGCCCGACGAAGGTCGCCTGAAAAAGACGCACGAATTGACCATCCGGCGCGGCAATGCCTGCGCCATGCTGCCCGACGATTTCCACACCATCGAGGTGACCGGCAGCGCGGAGTCGCTGCACCTGCACCTCTACGGCAAGACGCTGGAAGACCTGCCCGACCGGATCGGATTCCCCTCCAGCACCGGCGGCAGAGTCGCGCGCTTCATGGCGAAACCGGAGATCTACGCCACGCGCATCGAGGCGCGCGAGCTGCGCAGCCTCATTGGCGCGGGAGGTGAGCTCGCGATCCTCGACGTGCGCGAAGAAGGCGTGCACGCACGCGGCCACCTCTTCCTGGCAACTTCGGCGCCGCTGTCGCAGTTCGAACTGCGCATCGGCCACTTGGTGCCGCGCGCCGGCACGCGCATCGTGCTGGTCGACGACGACGAGCGCCTCGCGCAGCGCGCCGCGCGCGTGCTGCGCCGCCTCGGTTACCGCAACATCGACGTGCTCGCGCGCGGCCATGCCGCCTGGCAGGCCGCCGGCCACGAACTGTATTCGGGCGTGCACGTGCCTTCGAAGGCATTCGGCGAGCATGTCGAGCACCGCGACGGCACCCCGCGCATTGCGGCAGCCGATTTGAAGGCAAAACTGGATGCGGCGGAGGACCTCGTGATCCTCGATTCGCGCCCGATGAGCGAGTTCCGCGTCATGAACATCCCGGGAGCGCTCGACTGCCCGGGCGCCGAGCTCGTCTACCGTGTCGCGCAGGCCGCCCCGCGCGCGGAGACGCTGGTGGTGGTGAACTGCGCCGGACGCACGCGATCGATCATCGGCGCGCAATCGCTGATCAATGCCGGAATTCCGAACCGTGTCGTGGCGCTGAAGAACGGCACCATGGGCTGGCACCTTGCCGGCCTGGAGCTGGAGCGCGGGCAATCGCGCGCAGCGCAACCTCCTTCTGAAATTCCTCTGAAAATATCCATTGAAGCAGCGGCGCGGGTCGCACGGCGTTTCTCCATCCGGACCGTTTCCGTCAACGAACTCGAAAAACTGAGTGAAAACCGCACCCTCTATATCTTCGACGTGCGTTCCCCCGAAGAATATGTCGCGGGCCACCTGCCCGGCTCGGTCTCGGCACCCGGTGGCCAGCTGGTGCAGGCGACCGATATCTATTGTGCGGTGCACGGCGCCCGCATCGCGCTCGTGGACAACGATGGCGTACGCGCGACGCTGACCGCGTCCTGGCTGCTGCAGATGGGCTGGGAGGAGGTTTTTGTCGTCAAAGACGCAGTTTTGGATTCGACCGATCCTGCGTTTGTTCCGAAAGCTCCTCTCTGCCCGGTACTTTCGCCTCGGGAGCTTAAAGAGGAAAAAGACATCCTGGTTCTCGATTTCGGCACCAGCCTGCAGTACCGTGACGGCCATGTCCCGGGCGCCAGCTTCGCGATCCGCTCGCGGCTCGCCGATCATCTGCAGGAAATCGGCTCGAAAAACGTGGTCTGTACCTCCCCCGACGGCCGGCTTGCCCGCTATGCCGCCGCGGACCTTGCAGGCCTGCTGGGGCGCGAGGTGCGCGTCCTGGAAGGCGGCACCGAAGCCTGGCGCGCGGCGGGACTGCCGTTGGAGACGGGCGAGACGAAGCTGCTCGAGCCGCCCGAGGACCTCTACTACAAGCCCTACGACGGCAAGACGCAGATCGAGGCCGCGATGCGCGACTACCTGCAGTGGGAAGTCGCGCTGCTGGAGCAGATCCGCCGCGACCCGGACTGCCGATTCCGGGATTTCCCCGCGCACTGACGCGCGCTCTTCTGTAGAATCGCGGGCCTTTCAAGAGACCCGCCCGTTCCAAGCATGATCCGCTTTTCCAATATCAGCCTGATCCGAGGCACCAAGGTGCTGCTCGAGGGCGCCGACGCGGTGCTCAATCCCGGCGACCGCATCGGCCTCATCGGCGCCAATGGTTCGGGCAAATCGAGCCTGTTCGCGGTGCTGCGCGGCGAGCTGCATACCGACAAGGGCGACGCCGAGTATCCGCCGCAATGGCGGGTGGCGCACGTGGCACAGGAAACCACGGCGCTCGAGCGCCCGGCGGTCGAATACGCCATCGACGGCGACACGACTTTGCGCAAGCTGGAAGCACAGCTCTGCGTCGCGGAAGAAGCAAACGACGGCGAGGCGATGGGGGAGATCTACGCGCAGCTGGCAGACGCGGACGCCTACACCGTGCGCTCGCGCGCCGAGCAACTCCTTGTTGGTTTGGGCTTTAAGAATTCTGAATTGGAAAACCCCGTTGCAAGCTTCTCCGGCGGCTGGCGCATGCGCCTCAACCTCGCGCAGGCGCTGATGTGCCCCTCGGACCTGTTGCTGCTCGACGAGCCCACCAACCACCTGGATCTGGACGCCATCCTCTGGGTGGAGGATTGGCTCAAGCGCTATGCGGGAACGCTGCTGATCGTTTCGCACGACCGCGACTTCCTCGACGGCGTGGTAAACGTGATCCTGCACATCGACCAGAAAAAGCTGCGGCGCTACGCGGGCAACTACTCCGATTTCGAGGTGCAGCGGGCACAGTCGGTCATCCTGGCCGCGGGCCAGAGGGCGAAGCAGGAGCGTGAACGCGCCCACCTGCAATCCTTTATCGACCGTTTCAAGGCCAAGGCCACCAAGGCACGGCAGGCGCAGAGCCGCATGAAAATGCTGGCGAAGATGGAGGACCTCGCGCCCCTGCACGTGACGGCCCCCTTTTCCTTCGAGTTCCGCGAGCCGCTGCGGGCGCCGAATCCACTGCTAGTGCTCGAGGACGCGGACGCGGGTTATGAGGGAAAGACCGCCGGGGTAAAAACCGTCCTGCGCGATATCAACTTCTCGCTCCAGTCGGAGCAGCGCTACGGCCTGCTCGGCATCAACGGCGCGGGCAAGTCCACGCTCATCAAGACCATCGCCGGCGAACTCAAGCCGCTGCGGGGCACGGCCCTGTTCAACAAGGGACTGGTCATCGGCTACTTCGCCCAGCACCAGGTGGAGATGCTGCGCGACGACCAGTCGCCCTTGTGGCACCTGCAGAAAATTTCACCCGCCACGCGCGAACAGGACCTGCGCAATTTTCTCGGCGGCTTCAATTTTCCCGGCGAAATGGCCCTGGGCCCGATTACGAGTTTTTCCGGCGGCGAGAAAGCGCGCCTCGCCCTCGCGCTGATCGTCTGGGCGCGGCCCAACCTGCTGCTGCTGGACGAGCCCACCAACCACCTCGACCTCGAGACGCGCGAAGCGCTCACCGTGGCGCTGGCGCAGTTCGAGGGCACGCTGGTGCTGGTATCGCACGACCGGCACTTGTTGCGCGCGACGACAGACCAGTTCCTGATCGTCGCCGACGGCGCCCTGCGCCCCTTCGACGGCGATCTGGACGACTACCGCGACTGGTTGTTCAAGAGCAAGCAGGGCAAACCGGCCGAACCCGCGGCGACGCGGAAAGCAGCGGTGCCGCGACTCTCGTCGTCCTCCAGGAAGAGCCTGGAGGCGCGCATCAAGCGGCTGGAGGAAATGATCTCGCGCTTGAACGCGAGAAAGGCGGAGCTGGAAGGGCGCCTCGCCGATCCGGCGCTCTACCAGGATGCTTCGAAGGAAGCGTTGGAGACGATGTTGCGCGACCAGGCATACATCGGCAAGGAACTCGGCCTGCTCGAGGGCGAGTGGCTGGAGAAACAGGCCCAACTGGAGCACATCGAGGTCTGAGCTCGATGTGCCCCGAATCCAGCGTCAGGCGCCTCCGGCCGTAGCCTCCGCAGCCGGCGCCACCACTTCGGCCGGCGGCAGATCCAGCATCGGCGGCTCGGCGGCCTGATCCTTGCGGATCTTGTGGTACGCCATGCCGGTGCCGGCCGGAATCAAGCGGCCGACAATGACGTTCTCCTTCAACCCGCGCAGGCCGTCGCGCTTGCCCATGATCGCCGCTTCGGTCAGCACGCGCGTGGTCTCCTGGAAGGAGGCCGCGGAGATGAACGAATCGGTCGACAGGGATGCCTTGGTGATGCCGAGGAGCATGTACTGGAAGGAAGCGGGCTTTTTGCCCTCCTTCTCCGCCTTCTCGTTCTCCTCCAGCACGTCGGCCTTTTCCGACTGCTCCCCCGTGATGTACGAGGTCTCGCCCGGATCGGTGACTTCCACGCGGCGCAGCATCTGGCGCACGATCACTTCGATGTGCTTGTCGTTGATCTTCACGCCCTGCAGGCGGTACACGTCCTGGACCTCGTCGATGATGTAGCGCGCGAGTTCTTCCACCCCGAGCAACCTGAGCAGATCGTGCGGGTCCGCCGGACCGTCGACGATCATCTCGCCCTTGCTCACCACCTGGCCGTCGTGCACCAGCAGGTGCTTTTCCTTCGCGATCAGGTACTCGTGCTGCTGCATGTCGAGATCCGTGATCACGAGGCGCTGCTTGCCCTTGGTGTCCTTGCCGAAGCTCACCGTGCCGGTGACTTCCGCGAGCATGCCGGCGTCCTTCGGCGAGCGCGCCTCGAACAGCTCCGCCACGCGCGGCAGGCCGCCCGTGATGTCGCGCGTCTTCGAGGTTTCCTGCGGGATCCGCGCCAATACCTCGCCCACGGATACCTGCTGGCCGTCGCGCACCGCGATCACCGCTCCCACCGGGAAGCTGATGTTCACGGCGTGGTCGGTGCCGGCGATTTTCACCTCGTCGCCCTTGTCGTTGATCATCTTCACGGAGGGTCGCACGCCCTTCGCCGCGGCGCCCTGGCGGCGCTTCGGATCGATCACGACCAGCGTCGAGAGGCCGGTCACGTCGTCGATCTGCTTCGCCACCGTCGTGCCTTCCTCGACGTGCTCGAACTTCACGGTGCCGGCGTATTCGGTCACGATCGGCCGGTGGTGCGGATCCCAATTGGCCAGCGTGTTGCCGGCCTTGACCAGCTTGCCGTCGGTCACCGAGAGGACCGCGCCATACGGAACCTTGTGGCGCTCGCGCTCGCGCTGGTTGTCGTCCTCGATGATCACCTCGCCCGAGCGCGAAATCACGACCTTGTCGCCCTTGGCGTTCTGCACGTAGCGCATGGTCGAGGCAAAACGCGCCGTACCGGAGGATTTCGCCTCGACGTTGTTCTGCACCGCCGTCCTGCTCGCGGCGCCGCCGATGTGGAAAGTCCGCATCGTCAGCTGCGTGCCGGGTTCGCCGATCGATTGCGCGGCAATCACGCCAATCGCCTCGCCCACGTTGACGGGCGAGCCGCGGCCGAGATCGCGGCCGTAGCACTTCGAACACACGCCCCAGCGCGTTTCGCAGTTGAGGGTGGTACGGACCTTGACCTCGTCGATGCCCAGATTGTCGATGGCATCCACCGCTTCTTCGTCGAGCAGCGTGCCGGCCGGATAGAGGGTGTCCTGCGTCTCCGGGTGCGACATGTCGATCGCCAGCACGCGGCCGAGAATGCGCTCCTTGAGCGCCTCCACGACCTCGCCGCCTTCGACCAGCGCTTTCATCGACACGCCATTCTGGGTGCCGCAATCGTCCTCGATCACCACCAGGTCCTGCGTCACGTCCACCAGGCGCCGCGTGAGGTAGCCGGAGTTGGCGGTCTTCAGGGCCGTGTCGGCGAGACCCTTGCGGGCACCGTGGGTGGAGATGAAGTACTGCAGCACGTTCAGGCCTTCGCGGAAGTTCGCGGCGATCGGCGTCTCGATGATCGAGCCGTCGGGCTTGGCCATCAGGCCGCGCATGCCGGCGAGCTGACGGATCTGCGCGGCGGAACCGCGCGCGCCGGAGTCGGCCATCATGTAGATCGAGTTAAAGGCCTCTTGCCGCACTTTCTTGCCGTGGCGGTCGATCGTCTCCTCGGTGCCGAGCTGATCCATCATGACCTTGCCGACCGTCTCGCCGCAGCGCGACCAGATGTCCACGACCTTGTTGTAGCGCTCGCCCTGGGTCACCAGACCCGAGGTGTACTGCGATTCGATCTCCTTCACCTCGGCTTCCGCAGCGGCGATGAGCTCCTGCTTGGCGGTCGGGATATGCATGTCCTTGACGCCGAACGAAATGCCGCCGCGCGTGGCGATGGTGAAGCCGGATTGCATCAGCTTGTCGGCGAAAATCACCGTCTCGCGCAGACCGCAGCGCCGGAAGCCGACGTTGATGAGGCGCGAAATCTCCTTCTTCTTGAGCGGCTTGTTGAGCAGTTCGAAGGGCAGTCCCGCCGGCAGGATCTCCGAGAGCAGCGCGCGGCCGACCGTGGTCTGGTAGCGCGTGACTTTCTCCTTGCGCTCGCCGTCGGCGCCGATGTCGACCTCCTTGATGCGCACCCAGGCTTTCGCATGCAGGTCCACCTGGCGCGTCTCATAGGCGCGCGACACTTCGCCCACGTTCTCGAAGCTCATCCCTTCGCCCTTGGCATTGATGCGCTCGCGCGTGGCGTAGTACAGGCCGAGCACGATGTCCTGCGAGGGCACGATGATCGGCTCGCCGTTCGCGGGCGAGAGGACGTTGTTCGACGCCAGCATCAGCGTGCGCGCCTCCATCTGCGCTTCCAGCGACAGCGGCACGTGCACCGCCATCTGGTCGCCGTCGAAGTCGGCGTTGAACGCGGCGCACACCAGCGGATGCAGCTGGATCGCCTTGCCCTCGATCAGCACCGGCTCGAAGGCCTGGATGCCGAGGCGGTGCAGGGTCGGGGCGCGGTTCAGCATCACCGGATGCTCGCGGATCACGTCTTCAAGGATGTCCCAGACCTCCGGGACCTCCTGCTCGACGAGGCGCTTGGCCGCCTTGATGGTGGTGGCCAGTCCCAGCAGTTCCAGCTTGTTGAAGATGAACGGCTTGAACAGCTCGAGCGCCATTTTCTTCGGCAGGCCGCACTGGTGCAGCTTCAACTGCGGTCCGACCACGATCACCGAGCGTCCGGAATAGTCGACGCGCTTGCCGAGCAGGTTCTGCCGGAAGCGGCCGCCCTTGCCCTTGATCATGTCGGCGAGTGACTTGAGCGGGCGCTTGTTGGCCCCGGTCATGGCCTTGCCGCGGCGGCCGTTGTCGAGGAGAGAATCCACCGCCTCCTGCAGCATGCGTTTTTCGTTCTTGACGATGATTTCCGGCGCCTTCAGCTCCAACAGTCTTTTCAGCCTGTTGTTTCTATTGATCACTCTCCTGTAAAGATCATTCAAATCGGACGTCGCAAAGCGACCACCGTCGAGGGGGACCAGAGGGCGCAGTTCCGGCGGCAGCACCGGCAGCACTTCCATCACCATCCAGTCGGGCTTGATGTTCGAGTTCTTGAAGCCTTCGAGCACCTTCAGGCGCTTGGCGAGCTTCTTGATCTTCGCATCCGACGAGGTTTTCTCGAGGTCCTTCCTCAGGGTCTCGATCTCGCGCTTGAGGTCGATCGCGCGCAGCAGCGAGCGCACGCCCTCGGCGCCTATCGCCGCGGCAAAATCATCGCCGTACTCTTCGACCTTGGCGAGGTAGTCGTCCTCGGTCAGCAGCTGGCAGCGCTTGAGCGGCGTGAGGCCCGGATCGGTCACGACATAGGCTTCGAAATACAGCACCCGCTCGATGTCGCGCAGCGTCATGTCGAGCACGAGGCCCAGGCGCGAGGGCAGCGACTTGAGGAACCAGATATGCGCCACCGGGCTCGCCAGCTCGATATGGCCCATGCGCTCGCGGCGCACCTTGGCCAGCGTCACTTCGACGCCGCACTTCTCGCAGATCACGCCGCGGTGCTTGAGGCGCTTGTACTTGCCGCACAGGCACTCGTAGTCCTTGATCGGCCCGAAGATCTTGGCGCAGAAGAGGCCATCACGCTCCGGCTTGAAGGTCCGGTAGTTGATGGTCTCCGGCTTCTTCACCTCGCCATAGGACCACGAACGGATTTTCTCGGGCGAGGCGAGCCCGATCTTGATCGCGTCGAATTCCTCGTCCTGCTGGACCTGCTTGAAGAGCTCTAGAAGCGCTTTCATTAGTATCTCTCCAGGTCGATATCGATACCCAGCGATCGGATTTCCTTCACCAGCACGTTGAACGACTCGGGCATCCCGGCGTCGATCTTGTGATCGCCCTTGACGATGTTCTCGTACACCTTGGTGCGGCCGTTGATGTCGTCGGATTTGACCGTGAGCATCTCCTGCAGCGTGTACGCCGCGCCGTAGGCTTCCAGCGCCCAGACCTCCATCTCGCCGAAGCGCTGGCCGCCGAACTGCGCCTTGCCGCCGAGGGGCTGCTGCGTGACCAGCGAGTACGGCCCGGTCGAGCGCGCATGCATCTTGTCGTCCACCAGATGGTGCAGCTTGAGCACATGCATGTAGCCCACCGTCACCTGCCGGTCGAAGGCCTCGCCGGTACGCCCGTCGTGCAGCGTCAGCTGGCCGGAAACCGGAAGACCGGCGAGTTCGAGCATCGCGGTGATCTCGGCCTCCGAAGCGCCGTCGAACACCGGCGTCGCGAAGGGCACACCGCCCTGCAGGTTGGTCGCAAGCTGCATGATCTCGGCGTCGGAGAGCTTGGAGATCTCCTCTTCCTTGCCGCTGGCATTGTAAATGCGCTCGACGAATTTCCTCAGCTCAGCCAGCTTCGCCTGCGCCTTGAGCAGTTCGCCGATCCTGATGCCCAGGCCCTTGGCCGCCCAGCCCAGGTGCACTTCCAGAATCTGCCCCACGTTCATGCGCGAAGGCACGCCGAGCGGATTGAGCACGAGGTCGACGGGCGTGCCATCGGCCGAGTGCGGCATGTCTTCCACCGGCACGATTCTCGAGATCACGCCCTTGTTGCCGTGCCGGCCGGCCATCTTGTCGCCGGGCTGCAGGCGGCGCTTCACCGCGACGTAGACCTTGACCATTTTCAGCACGCCGGGCGGCAGTTCGTCGCCCTGCGTGAGCTTCTTTCTCTTGGCCTCGAACATCGCGTCGAATTCCTTGCGCTTCTGCGCGATCGAGTCCTTGAGCCCTTCGAGCTGGGCCGCAGCCTCTTCATTCGCGAGGCGGATGTCGAACCAGTCGTAGCGCTCGATCGTCTCGAGGTAGCTCTTGGTCACCTTGCTGCCCTTGGCGAGCCGCTTCGGGCCGCCGTTGGCGGTCTTGCCGGTGAGCAGGCGCTCGAGGCGCTCGAAGGTGTCGGCTTCCACAATCCGCATCTGGTCGGCGAGGTCGGTCTTGTAGCGCTTGAGTTCCTCTTCGATGATCGACGCGCTGCGCTTGTCGCGTTCGATACCCTCACGCGTGAACACCTGAACGTCGATGACGCAGCCCGAGATGCCCGAGGGCACTCTGAGGCTCGTGTCCTTCACGTCCGAAGCTTTCTCGCCGAAAATCGCGCGCAGCAGCTTCTCTTCGGGCGTGAGTTGGCTTTCCCCTTTCGGGGTCACTTTGCCCACGAGCACGTCGCCCGCCTCGACTTCGGCGCCGATGTAGACGATGCCGGACTCGTCCAGGCGCGACAGCTGCGCCTCGGACAAATTCGAGATGTCGCGCGTGATTTCTTCCGGCCCGAGCTTGGTGTCGCGCGCAACCACGGTCAGTTCCTCGATGTGGATCGAGGTGAAGCGTTCGTCGGAAACCACCCGCTCCGAGATCAGGATCGAATCCTCGAAGTTGTAGCCGTTCCACGGCATGAACGCGACCAGCATGTTCTGCCCCAGGGCCAGTTCACCCAGGTCGGTCGAAGCGCCGTCGGCGATCACGTCGCCCTTGGCGATGCGCTCTCCCGGTTTCACCACCGCGCGCTGGTTGATGTTGGTGTTCTGATTCGAGCGCGTGTACTTGGTCATCTTGTAGATGTCCACGCCGACGTCGCCCGGCACGGTCTCGTCGTCGTTCACGCGCACCACGATCCGCGTCGCGTCCACGTAATCCACAATGCCGCCCCTCAGGGCGACCACGCAGGTACCCGAGTCGACCGCCGAAGTGCGCTCGACGCCGGTGCCGACCAGCGGCTTCTCCGGGCGCAGGCAGGGGACCGCCTGGCGCTGCATGTTCGAGCCCATCAACGCGCGGTTCGCGTCGTCGTGCTCGAGGAAGGGAATCAGCGAAGCCGCCACCGAAACAATCTGGGAGGGCGCCACGTCCATGTACTGCACGTCCTCGGGCGCCTTCAGTTCGAATTCATTCTTGATGCGGCAGGACACCAGCGTATCGGTGAGCTTGCCGCCCTTGTCGATCGCCGCGTTCGCCTGCGCGATGACGTAGTGGCCCTCCTCGATCGCGGACAGGAACGCGATCTCGTTGGTGACCTTGCTGTCCTTCACCTTGCGGTACGGCGTCTCGAGGAAACCGTACTTGTTGGTGCGCGCATAGAGCGCGAGCGAATTGATGAGGCCGATATTCGGACCCTCGGGCGTCTCGATCGGGCACACCCTGCCGTAGTGCGTCGGGTGCACGTCGCGGACTTCGAATCCCGCCCGTTCCCTGGTCAGGCCGCCCGGTCCAAGCGCCGAAACGCGCCGCTTGTGCGTGATCTCGGACAGCGGATTGGTCTGGTCCATGAACTGCGATAGCTGGCTGGAGCCAAAGAACTCCTTGATCGCCGCCGAAATGGGCTTGGCGTTGATGAGGTCGTGCGGCATCAGGTTCTCGGACTCGGCCTGCGAGAGCCTTTCCTTTACGGCCCGTTCGACGCGCACCAGGCCGGCGCGGAACTGGTTTTCCGCAAGCTCGCCCACCGAGCGCACGCGGCGGTTGCCGAGGTGGTCGATGTCGTCGATGTCGCCGCGCCCGTTGCGCAGCTCGACCAGTATGCGGATCACCTCGACCACGTCTTTCGGGCTGAGGGTGAAGCGCTGCTCGACCTTTGCGTCGAGCTTCTGCTTGTCGACGCCTTTCGCCTTGAGGTCGTGGTACATCTTTTCGACCACGGCCTGCGCCTCGGCCTCGGAGGCGACACCCTCGAGGCTCACCTTGCTCAGGGAAAGCTCGGGCGCGTTCTTGAAGTAGGCGCGTACCTCGAGTTCGGTTTCCTTCGGCAGCGTGTGGTTCTTCAGGCGCGCCTGCCAGCTGCTTTCGGTCGTGACACCGATGCGCCGGTTGAACTTCATGCGCCCGACGGCCGAGAGGTCGTAGCGTTCTTCGCCGAAGAACAGACCGTTGAACAGCGTCTCGACCGCGTCTTCAGTGGGCGGCTCGCCGGGGCGCATCATGCGATAGATCGCGACGCGCGCCGCGGTACGGTCGGTGGTTTCGTCGGTGCGCAGGGTCTGCGAAATGTAGGGACCCTGGTCCAGATCGTTGGTGAACAGCGTCTGGATCTTGCCGGTTTTCGTCTCGCGCAGCTTGGCGAGCAGTTCCTCCGTGATCTCGTCGTTCGCGTTGGCGACGATTTCACCGCCATCGGAATTGATCACGTTGTTCGCGAGCGTGCGGCCGAGAATGAAATCGTCCGGCGCGGCGATGCGCTTGATGCCCGCCGATTCCATGTCGCGGATGTGCTTGACCGTAATGCGCTTGTCCTTGGCGACGATCGTCTTTTCCGCCTTGTCGACGATGTCGAAGCGCGCGACTTCGCCGCGCAGGCGCTCGGGAACGATCTCGAACAGCACGTGGTTCGGCTCGATCTGGAAAGTATCGAAGGCGAAGAATTCCTTGAGGATCCGCTCCGGCGTGTAACCCAGCGCCTTGAGCAGGATCGTCACCGGCATCTTGCGGCGGCGGTCGACGCGGAAAAACACCACGTCCTTGGCGTCGAACTCGAAATCGAGCCATGAGCCGCGGTAGGGAATGATGCGGGCAGAAAAGAGGAGTTTGCCCGAGCTGTGCGTCTTGCCGCGGTCGTGCTCGAAGAACACGCCCGGCGAACGGTGCAGCTGGGACACGATCACCCGTTCGGTGCCGTTGATGATGAACGAACCGGTCGTGGTCATGAGCGGGATTTCGCCCATGTACACCTCCTGCTCCTTCACTTCCTTGGGTACCGGCTTGGGTGCTTCCTTGTCCAGGATCACGAGGCGCACTTTGGCGCGCAGGGGGCTGGCGTAGGTGAGGCCGCGCTGCTGGCACTCCTTGACGTCGAACGGCGGCTCGCCGAGCTGGAAGCTGACGAACTCCAGCCGTGCATTTCCCGAATGTGAGGAGATCGGGAAAATCGAGGTGAACGCGGCCTGCAGTCCCTCGTTCCTGCGCGATTCGGGCGCGACGTGCGCCTGCAGGAACGCGGTATAGGACTCGAGCTGCGTCGCGAGCAGGAACGGCACGGGCTGCACGTTGGCACGCTTGGCAAAGCTCTTGCGGATGCGCTTACGCTCGGTCAACGAATAGGTCATGGACGCTCCCAAAAAACCAATACAAAACTCCGGGAAGGGGTCTCAGACCCCCGCCCGGTATTGAAGTTCAACTACTTGATTTCGACTTTAGCCCCAGCGTCGCCAAGCTTCTTCGCGATCGCGTCGGCGTCCGCCTTGGAGATGCCCTCCTTGACGGCCTTGGGCGCGCCATCGACCAGGTCCTTGGCCTCTTTCAGGCCCAGGCTGGTCACTTCACGCACCGCCTTGATCACGTTCACCTTGTTCTCGCCGTGCGCGAGCAGCATGACCGTGAATTCGGTCTGCTCCTCGGCTTTGGCGGCTGACGCGCCACCGGCTGCCGCCGGACCCGCCACCGCGACGGCGGCTGCGGCGGATACGCCGAACTTCTCTTCCATGTCCTTGATGAGCTGCGAGAGCTCGAGGACGGTCAATTTCGATACTGCTTCCAGAATCTGCGCTCTTTCCATTGCTCTTTCTCCTGAAAAATTAGTTCCTGATTAAGCGGGTTTGGCGTCGCGAACCGCCGCCAGGGTCCGCACGAATTTCCCCGGCACTTCATTCATGGTGCGTACGAGCTTGACGATCGGCGCCTGCATCGTGCCCACCAGCTTCGCCAGCAGCTCGTCGCGGCTGGGCAGAGCTGCGAGGGCCTTGACGTCCTTGACGGACATCAGCAGGTTGGGCATCGCGCCGCCGCGGATGACGAACTTCTCGTTATCCTTGGCGAAGGCCGACAGCACCTTCGCGCCGGCGACCAGGTCCTGCGAAATGCCGTAGATCAGCGGTCCGACCATCTGCTCGGACAGCTTCTCGAACGGCGTGCCCTTGACGGCGCGCCGCGCGAGCGTGTTCTTCAGCACCCGCAGGTAGAGGCCCGACTTGCGCGCTTTCGAGCGCAGGTCGGTGACCGCGCCGACGTCGAGGCCGCGATACTCCGCGACGATCACCGACTGCGCCTTGCCGATCTGCGCCGCGATCTCGCTTACGACCGCTTGCTTCTGCTCAAGATTCAATCCCAAGGTCACTCTCCTTTCTGCTTTGAACGGCCGTTTCTTGGCCGTCCACACACGTACGGTGACCTGGGTTCAGGAACACCGCCTGCGTAGGACACTGCTGAATTAAGCCCAACCTTCAGGCTCCTACGGTCTTCGACAGCTACTACTACTGCGCTTGTGTCGAGAGCGAAGCCGGGTCCACCTTCACGCCCAGGCCCATCGTGCTCGACACCGACACCTTTTTCAGAAAAATTCCCTTCGTGCTCGCAGGCTTCGACTTGTTAAGGGCCTCCAGCAGCGCCCCCAGGTTGTCGCGCAGCTGTTCCGGCGAGAACGAGGCGCGTCCGATCGTGCATTGCACGATGCCCGTCTTGTCGGCGCGGAACTGCACCTGCCCGCCCTTGGCGTTCTTCACCGCGGCCGCCACGTCCGGCGTCACGGTTCCCACCTTGGGGTTCGGCATCAGGCCACGCGGGCCCAGAATCTGGCCCAGTTGGCCGACGATGCGCATCGCATCAGGCGCGGCGATCACCACGTCGAACTCCATCTTGCCCGCCTTGACCTGCTCGGCAAGATCCTCCATCCCGACCAGCTCCGCGCCGGCCGCCTTCGCCGCCTGCGCCTTGTCGCCCTGCGCGAAAACCGCCACCCGCACCTGCTTGCCCGTTCCTGCCGGCAGCACGACCGAACCGCGCACCGTCTGGTCCGATTTCTTGGTGTCGATGCCCAGGTTGACCGCGACATCCACCGATTCGTCGAACTTCGCGGTCGCCGTCTCCTTGACCAGTTTCATGGCCTCGAGAGCCGCGTAGGCCTTCGCGCGGTCCACCTTGCTTGCGAACGCCTTGCGGCGCTTCGAAATGGCGGCCATTTACATGCCCTCCACGATGATGCCCATGGAGCGCGCGCTGCCGGCGACCGTGCGCATCGCGGCCTCGAGGCTGGCGGCGTTGAGGTCGGGCATCTTCACCTTGGCGATGTCCTCGACCTGCTTCTTCGTGATCTTGCCGACCTTGTCGGTATGCGGCCGCGGGCTGCCCGATTCGATCCCGGCGGCCTTCTTGATCAGCACCGTGACCGGCGGGGTCTTGATGATGAAGCTGAAGCTCTTGTCCGTGTACGCGGTGATCACCACGGGCAGCGGCAGGCCGGGCTCAACTTTCTGCGTCTGGGCGTTGAACGCCTTGCAGAATTCCATGATGTTGAGACCGCGCTGGCCGAGCGCCGGCCCGATGGGCGGGGCAGGATTCGCTTTCCCCGCGGGAACCTGCAACTTGATGAAACCGACGATCTTCTTTGCCACGTTTCTCTCCTAATGTGGGTACAAGCGGACGCTGAGCGCCCTCCCCGGTTGCTCCAATTCCTGCGCTTACGCCTTCTCGACCTGCCCGAATTCCAGCTCCACCGGCGTCGATCTGCCGAAAATGGTCACTGCCACGCGGATGCGGCTCTTCTCGTAATTGACGTCTTCCACGGTGCCCTGGAAATCGGTGAACGGACCGTCCTTCACCCGCACCATCTCGCCGTTCTCGAACAGCACCTTGGGTTTGGGCTTTTCCACGCCTTCGCGCATCTGCTGCATGATCGCGTTGACTTCCTTCTCGGAAATCGGCGTCGGCCGCATCGCCGAGCCGCCGACAAAGCCGGTGACCTTGTTGGTGTTCTTGACCAGGTGCCAGGTGTCATCGTTCATTTCCATCTCGACCAGCACATAGCCCGGAAAAAACTTGCGCTCGGACATGTGCTTCTGGCCGCTCTTCATCTCGACGACTTCCTCGACCGGGACGAGGATCTTGCCGAACTTGTCCTTCATCCCGGCGCGGTTAATGCGGTCCTCTAGAGCGCGCAGCACCGACTTCTCGAATCCCGAGTAAGCGTGCACCACGTACCAGCGCTTCGTTGCTTGTGCGGTCATGTCTTCTTCCATCCCAGAACGAGGTCATACAGCGCCCATTCCAGGGTTTTGTCGCTGAGCCACAGGAACACCGCCATCACCACCGCGAAGGCGAAAACCGCGGCGGTCGTCTGCACCGTTTCCTTGCGCGTCGGCCAGACCACTTTCTTCACTTCGACCAGCGCTTCGCGCGCGAAAACGACAAATTCGCGCCCCGGCGTGGTCATCCATGCCACCGCTACTGCTGCGGCGATTCCCGCCGCCACCGACAGTATGCGCAGCAGGATCGAGCCCGCCCCAAGCCAGTAATAGCCGGCGATGCCGAGCAGCACCAGCGCCGCGGCGATTACCAGCTTTACGATGTCAGTTGCAGCCATTCATCTTTTCCGCTGTTGGCAGGGGCAGAGGGAATCGAACCCCCAACCTTCGGTTTTGGAGACCGACGCTCTGCCAGTTGAGCTATGCCCCTATTCGATCACCTTGGCGACGACGCCGGCGCCGACGGTCTTGCCGCCCTCGCGGATGGCAAAGCGCAAGCCCTGCTCCATCGCGATCGGGGTGATCAGC
>SBAS01000119.1 GCA_005240145.1 Nitrosomonadales bacterium
CGCCTCCACCAGCAACTTCATCAAGCAGGTCATCGAAGCCGACCTGGCTGCGGGCAAGCATGTAAAGGTCCGCACCCGCTTCCCGCCCGAGCCCAACGGCTACCTGCACCTGGGGCACGCCAAGTCGATCCTGCTCAATTTCGGCCTCGCCAAAGAGTACGGCGGCAGCTGCAACCTGCGCTTCGACGACACCAACCCGGAGAAGGAGGAGCAGGCGTACGTCGATTCCATCACCAAGTCGGTGAGCTGGCTCGGCGCCGACTTCGGCGGCAAGGCGCTCTTCGCCTCCGACTACTTCGACTTCATGTACCAGTGCGCCGAGCACCTCGTCGGCTCGGGCCACGCCTACGTCGACAGCCAGAGCGCCGACGAGATGAAGCGCAACCGCGGCGACTTCACGCACCCGGGTGTTGACTCGCCTTTTCGTTCCAGATCTTCTTCTGAGAATTTAGACCTGTTAAAACGAATGAGGGCCGGTGAGTTCCCCGACGGCGCCCACGTCCTGCGCGCGAAGATCGACATGAAGTCGCAGAACATGAACCTGCGCGATCCGGCGATCTACCGCATCAAGCGGGCCACCCACCACAGGACCGGCGACAAGTGGTGCATCTACCCGATGTACACCTACGCCCACCCCATCGAGGACGCGCTCGAGAAAGTCACCCACTCGCTCTGCACCCTGGAATTCGAAGACCAGCGGCCGTTCTACGACTGGCTGCTCGGAAAACTTGCCGACGGCGGCCTCCTCGAGCGCCCGCTGCCGCAGCAAATCGAATTCGCGCGCCTCAACCTGACGCACGTCCTTCTCTCCAAGCGCCTCCTCATCAAGCTCGTCGAAGGCGGCCACGTCGACGGCTGGGACGATCCGCGCATGCCCACCCTTGCCGGCGCCCGGCGCCGCGGCTACACCGCCGAGGGCTTTCGCCGCTTCGCCGAGCGCATCGGCGTCTCCAAAGCCAACCAGATGATCGACTACTCGATCCTGGAAGACTGCATGCGCGAACACCTCAACGAAATCGCCCCCCGCCGCATGGCCGTCCTCGACCCGATAAAACTGGTCATCGAGAACTACCCCGAAGACAAAGAAGAACTCATGGACGTCCCCAACCACCCCCAGAAACCTGACTGGGGCAAGCGCCAGGTCCCCTTCTCGCGCGAACTCTGGATCGAGCGCGACGACTACACCGATTCCCCGCCAAAGGGCTACTTCCGCCTCGCCCCCGGCGCCACCGTCCGCCTGCGCTACGGCTACGTCGTGAAGTGCGAGGGTTGGCACAACGGCATCGTGCGCTGCACCTACCTACCCGAAACTCGCTCAGGTACTCCCGGCGCCGATGCGGTCAGGGTAAAGGGAAACATTCATTGGGTCAGCGTGAAGCACGCGCATGCGGCGCAGGTGCATCTCTATGACCGATTATTCAAAGCGGAACGCCCCGACGGCGTAGAGCACCTGAACTCCGGGTCAAAGAAGACCACCTCTGCTCAGTTGGAGCCGTGTTTGGTGGACTCAAAGGATGGTCAGGTGCAGTTCGAACGACACGGCTATTTCTTCCGCAGCCAAGGTGCATTTGGGCGCACAGTTACCCTACGAGACTCGTGGGCAAAGACTCCGTGAGCCTGACGGGTACCCACCCCGAGACGAGGTCGGACTGGAGTTGCGATGTGATGCGGTACGGCACGTGCTGCATCTGCACGCCGGCGAGCTGCTCGAACATCGCGCCGGCGAGGTGCTGCGAGCTGCCGGAAGAGAACGGGATGATCGCTGTGATGGGTTTGGCGGGGTAGTCCTGGGCGAGCACCGACGTGCAGGCAAACGACAGGAGATACCGGAGTGCGATCACGGTGGGATTCATTCTGGCGCCATACCTGCTTTACTATAATTCTGTAAGCATGCATTGCGTGGAACTGCGCCCTATCAGGACGAAACGCGAACACCAGGCGGCCTGAATCATCCGGCATGGCGGCTTTACCAGCCCGCAAAACGCTGCCACGCTGAGCTGGACCCTCGTCCAGAAATAGAAACGTTGTATTCGCGATGCTGCGCCCCCGTCGCGCACGCATGATTCGGCAACACCCTCAGCCTCGTCCCTATCGGTAAATCCGGCGCCTTGCCGCCGTTGCGGTGGGCGACGACGCCGTGCTCTTGGTTGGTTTCGGTGACGATCAGGTCGGGGATCGGACGGTCGTCGAGGTCGCAGACGACGCCGTAGCCCTGGTCCACGGGCTGCCTCGCGGTACCGCGATCGCGGCTGAGGGCCATCCAGCCGGCGTCGATGAGGGTCCAGCCTTTTTCTTTCTGGTGGCCGATGACGGTGGTGAGGACGGAGAGGGCGATGTCGTCCAGCTTGCAGACGCCGATGCCGGCCATGACGAGGTCGAAGAAGACGAAGACGCCGGCGCGGACTTCGGTGACGCCGCCGAGCTTTTCGGCGAAGTGCGCGGTCGGGCTGGAGCCGACGCTGACGACGGCGGCTTCGAAGCCGGCGGCGCGCAGGCGCTCGGCGGCGTGGACGGCGCCGGAGCGCTCCTGCTCGGCGATGGCGCGCAGGGCGGCGTCGCCGCGGCAGTCGTAGGAGCCGCCGGCGTGGGTCATGACGCCGGCGACGGTGTTGCCGGCATCGCGTAGCGCCGTGGCGAGCGGGACGAGGTCCGCGGCGTTGGCCGCGACCTTGGCGCAGTCCACCACGAGGCAGGGCGTATCCAGTTCGGCAAGCGAGGTCACGCGGTCTGGATCATCGCTTCGGCGACCAGCGATACGCCTTGGCGCAGGCGCCGCCCATCAGCATCGCCCTTTCGTCCTTGCTCAGGCGGTCGGTCAGGCGGAAGGGCTCGACGGCCTGTTGGTAGTTGACCACCGCGAAGGCGCGGGTCCAGTCGGTGCCCCACAGGCAGCGCTCGAAACCCCAGGCGTCGAACACGCGCTGGAGCGGATCCCAGATGTCCGGGAATGGATACGGTTTCTGCGACAGCGTGCAGGCGCCGCTCACCTTGATCACCACGTTCTTGTGCCTGGCGAGGTCCAACACCTTCGGCAGGTCGGCCCAAGGCTCCGGCGCAAGTGTCTCCCGCGTGCGGGGTTGCATGATGCCCAGGTGATCGAGGATGAAGCGCGTGTCGGGGTGGCGCTTGAAGAGGGACTCGCCCGCCTCGAGATACCCCCAGCACAGGATGTTGACCGGAAGATCGTGCCGCACGGCCTCGCGCAGGATGCGGTCGACGCCCGGATGGTTCGGGTCGTTCTTCCGCTCCTTCGTCATCATGATGCGGATGCCGACCGCCTCCGGCTGCTTCTTCCATTCAGCGATGACCTCGGCCACCGCCGGATTGTCCGGGTCTACGGGCTTGACGAGGCCGAAGCGCCCGGGATGGGCGCGCTGCACTTGCACCGCGTAGCTGGCGTCGTATTGGTACATGGAAAAGGCGGAGATGAAGATCGCGCCGTCGACGCCGACCTTGTCCATCGCCGCCACCATCTCGTCGCCCGTGACGTGCGGCGGCCAGTTCGGCACCGTGTGCCAGGGCCGTTGCGGCGTGTTCGCTGCATAGGCGTGGACCTGGGAATCGATGGTCGCTATCGTGGACGCTCCGCTCACGCGGCATCATAGTCGGGCGGCGAGCAAAGGGGAACCAGAGCTCCGGCCGGTGGTGTCCCCTCTGCCGTTAGGCCGTGGGCGGTCGCCGCGGTTCCGCATCAGGTACACCCGCAGAGGGGCGCGCACAACAGCGGACTTCGAAGCAGCAACCTGATCGTGGGGTCACGGGCTGGAGAAAACACCCCGATCCGGAGCTCTGACGTTAAGTACTCTATCGGCGCGGGCGGGTGGGACATGAGCCGAACAGGTCCGCAGGGCAGCCGCTATTCCGCGCATCCCTACTCCAATCGCGCCGGCGAGGTGTTGCGAGCTGCCGTTACCCACCGCGTTTTAGGAAGGTTTCTGCCTGCGTCGGCTGCATTAGAATTGGCGCCACTGCCCAACGGGAGATTCGCCGTGCGCCAGCTTGTCGCCGCCTTGTGCATCGCCATCGCATCGCTATTTGTTGCCCCGCTTGCGCAAGCTCAGGACCTGAGCATTTCGCCCGGCGATTCGCTGCAATCGGTGCTCGCCACCCAGAAGGGAAAGCGAGTGACGCTGCGCCTGGGCAGCGGCCAGGAACTCACGGGGGTGCTGCGCGAAGCCACGGCCAGGCTGGTGGTGCTGGGCGCAGTGACCGGCCGCGAGTTTTTCGATGCCGCGATTCCGGTGGAGAAAATACAGGCCGTACTGGTGCGCACCAAGCAGTGAGCGCATTGCATGGCCTCGCCGGCGCAGCAGCCGCTGCATTGAAGGCGAAGAGACAGACCATCGCGGTGGCAGAGTCTTCCGCCGGTGGGCTGATCAACGCTGCGCTGGTCGCTGTGCCGGGCGCATCCGCTTTCTATCTCGGCGGCGCGGTCATCTACACCAAGGCTGGCCGCATCGCGCTGATGGGCATCGAGAACGAGGCTATGAAGGGCATGCGCTCGGCGAGCGAGCCCTACGCGCAGCTGCTCGCGAAGCGCGTGCGCGAGAAGCTCGGCGCCACCTGGGGCCTCGCTGAAACCGGCGCGAGCGGCCCGACCGGCAACAGCTACGGCGATGCGCCCGGCCATGCCTGCATCGCCGTGAGCGGCCCGCGGGAGATGGTGCTCACGGTGGAGACGGCGAGCGCCGAGCGCGAAGCGAACATGCAGGAGTTCACGCGCCGCGCGCTGACGCTGCTGCTGGATTGCCTGAACAAGACGTAAAACCTGGACCCCCGCCTTCGCGGGGGCGACATTTCCTACCTAGACGCTGAGGACTGCGTTCAGCGAGCGGTGGAAGTGCACGATCAGGCTCTCGTAGTGGCCGAAGGTGAACACTTCGTTGGCGCCGCTCTGCATGCCGCGCTGGATGGACGCAACCACGGCGCGATCCTCGACCAGGCCCGTGTTGCCAACGAAGTCCTGGTCGTGCTTGGCTGCCGCCAGCGCTTCGTCTCCCGCGTCGTTGGTCAGCGTGTAGGTCACCTGCCGCGTGCGGTCGTGGGACACAGGCTCGAGGATCACGACGTTGGTGTGGCGCGAGAGGGTGATGATGAGGACGTTCGGGAACACGTGATAGACGTAGGTGAGCAGACCCTCCACCTTGCGCTCGCCGTGCGGCACCGACTCCAGCTTCTTGATGCGGCGGAACGGATAGGTGATGCGGCCGCTGCGGCCGTAGAGGTCGATGAGATTCAGGTTGTCGAAGCCGTAGGGGAAAAAGCTCTCGGGGTGCGTGAAGCGGATGTGGTAGCCCTCGATGAAGCCCTCGAGCAGGATTTTCCAATTGGCGGCGACTTCGAATTCGGTGGCGGCGTAGAGCTGCTGCTCGGGCCGCAGCAGTACGGGAAGTTGGTCCGGTTCTATCGCGGGTGTGTCTTGAGTAACCCATATAAGACCCAAACTTTCTTCCGCATGCACTGGCACGAGCCCGTGCGTTTTCTTGTCCAGGCCCGGAAAGCCCGCCTCGTGCGGCACGTGGCGCAGCCGGCCGTCCAGTTCGTAGGTCCAGGCGTGGTACGGGCAGACGAAAGACTTGGCGCAGCCCGCGCCGTTCGCCACCTGTGTGCCGCGGTGGCGGCATGCATTGCGGAAAGCGCGCACCTTGCCGTCCGCGCCGCGCACCACGACCAGCGGGACGCCGGCTGCTTCGCGCGCGAGGTAGGAACCCGGTTGCGGCAGCGAAGCCGAAGGGCAGAACGGCGTTGGCACGCGCCGGAACACGCGCGCAAGTTCCAACCCGAGGCGCTGTTCCGAGCGATAGTTGGCGACCGGTTCGCGCCACACCTCGGCGCCCACGTCGGTGGTGCCACGCTCGATGTGTTCGAGGACGCGCTGGGCTACAGACTGATCGTCGGTTCGTGCCGCCATAGGCCTCTATCCTACGGCCAGTCGCGATTTCTGGCAGCATCCGGCGATGGCCGGGAGCAGCTTGCTTGCATTGATCGACGACATCGCCACGGTGCTGGACGATGTGGCGATCCTCACCAAGGTAACGGCGAAGAAGACCGCCGGCGTGCTGGGCGACGACCTGGCGCTCAACGCCGAGCAGGTTTCGGGCGTCAAGGCCGACCGCGAGCTGCCGGTGGTGTGGGCGGTGGCCAAGGGCTCGGCTGTGAACAAGCTGATCCTGGTTCCCGCCGCGCTCGCCATCAGCGCCGTCGCGCCCTGGGCGGTGACACCCCTCCTCATGCTGGGCGGCGGCATCCTGGTGCATGGCATTCCGGGCCTGGGCGAATGGATCGACGGCCTGGCGGGCGCGCTATCGTTTCTTGCCGACGCGCTCAGCGGCATCCTCGCCGGTGCGGCGATCTTCGGCGTTGCATCCGCAGTGAGCAAGGCAAGGTCCTGAAACGATGCTCTTCCCCACCACCCTCGTCGGCAGCTACCCGCAACCCGAGTGGTTGATCGACCGCAAGAAGCTCGGCGGGCGTTTCCCGCCGCGCGTGCGCGCGAAGGAGCTCTGGCGCGTCCCCGGGCCCTGGCTCGCGCAGGCGCAGGACGACGCCACCGAGCTCGCCATCCGCGCGCAGGAGGAAGCCGGCCTCGACATCGTGACGGATGGCGAAATCCGCCGCGAGAGCTACTCCAACCGCTTCGCCACGGCGCTCGAAGGCGTGGACATCGACAATCCGGGCACTGCGCTCGACCGCTCGGGCCATCCCAACCCGGTCCCGCGCGTGACAGGCAGGATTCGGCGGAAGCATGCCGTTGAAGTTGAAGATCTTCTTTTTCTACGCAAGAACACCAGCAAGAAAATCAAAATCACCGTTCCCGGCCCCTTCACCCTGAGCCAGCAGGCGCAGAACGATTTCTATAAATCCGACGCCGCATGCGCGATGGACTACGCCGTGGCGCTGAACGCAGAAATTCGCGACCTCTTCGCCGCGGGCGCGGACGTGGTGCAGGTGGACGAGCCCTACATGCAGGCGCGGCCTGAAAAGGCGCGCGAGTACGGTCTCGCCGCGCTCAATCGTGCGCTCGAAGGCATCACCGGCACGACCGCGGTGCATATCTGCTTCGGCTACGCCGCGATCATCCATACGCGGCCTTCGGGCTACTCCTTCCTGCCCGAACTCGCGGGCTGCAGCTGCCGGCAGATCTCGATCGAGACCGCGCAGTCGAAGCTGGATTGCAAAGTGCTCGAAGGCTTGAAGGGCAAGCAGATCATGGTGGGTTGCATCGACCTCGAAGATCAGAACATCGAGGCGCCCGAAGTCGTCGCGCAACGGATCCGCAACGCGCTGCGCTACATGCGGCCCGAGGACGTGATCCTCGCGCCTGACTGCGGGATGAAATACCTGCCTCGCCAGGTCGCCGACGGTAAAATGCGCTCCATGGTCGCAGCGGCGAAGATTCTGCGTTCGGAGTACAAAGCATGACGAAGCAAGTCGATTTCTATTTCGATTTCGGCAGCCCCACCGCCTATCTCGCGTACACGCAGCTGCCGAAGATCGCCGCCGCCTGCGGCGCGCAGATCGCCTGGCACCCGATGCTGCTTGGCGGCGTGTTCAAGGCCAGCGGTAACCAGAGCCCGGTGATGGTGGCGCTGAAGGGCGTCTGGATGTGGACCGACATGGACCGCTGGGCGCGGCGCTACGGCGTGCCGCTGGAGAAAAATCCGCACTTCATCATCAACACACTGGCGATCATGCGCGGCGCGGTGGGC
>SBAS01000117.1 GCA_005240145.1 Nitrosomonadales bacterium
GGCCACCGCGCGCGCGCAGCGTGATCGCGCTCGCGCGCGCGGTGGCCGATGGCGGCATCGTCCTCATGCCCAATGCGAACATCGAGGCGACGCTGGACCGGCTGCGCGCGCTGCCCGGCGTGGGCGAATGGACGGCGCAGTACATCGCGATGCGCGCCCTGGCCTGGCCCGACGCGTTTCCGCATACGGATCTGGGCGTCATGAAGGCGCTCGGCCGCATCTATCCTTCGGTGGATGCGCGCCGAGTCCTCGCCGCAGGCGAAGCCTGGCGCCCCTGGCGCGCCTACGCCGTCATGCATCTCTGGCAATCTCTGACCAAGGAATGAACATGCGCTACTACGACAGGTTCCAAAGCCCGCAAGGCGGCATGCTGCTGCTCGCCAGCGACGAAGGATTGGCGGGAGTTTTCTTCGACCGCCAGAAATATCACCCGGGAAAACAGGCCGACTGGAAGCTCCACCCGGAGCACAAGGTCCTGCGCCAGGCGAAGCGCGAACTTGCGGAGTATTTCGCCGGCAAGCGCAAACGCTTCGACATCGCGCTTGCGCCCAAAGGAACCGCCTTCCAGCGCTCGGTATGGAAAGCCATCGCGAGCGTCGGTTTCGGCGAAACCATCAGCTACGGCGAGTTGGCGCGCCGCGCCGGGCATCCGGGCAGCGCGCGCGCCGCTGGCGCTGCCACTGGCCGCAATCCGATCGGCATCATCGTGCCCTGCCACCGCATCATGGGCGCCAACGGTTCGCTGACGGGTTATGCGGGCGGCCTCGAGCGCAAGCGCGGCCTGCTCGCGCTCGAGCGAGCGCGGTAAGATTCGCCTATGCGGATCGGCATCGTCGGCGTCAGTGGTTACGGAGGCAGCGAGTTGCTGCGCCTGTGCGTGGAGCACCCGGGCTTCAAAGTGGTCTACGCGGGCGGCGACAGCACGGCCGGGCAAACGCTCGCGCAGCGTTTCCCGGCGCTCGCCGGCAGGCCCGAGGGCGCGCTCGTCGTGCAGCGCTTCGTGCCGGAGGAAGTGAAGGGACTCGATCTGCTGTTTGCCTCGCTGCCGACCGGCAAGTCGCGGGATCTGCTGGCGCGCCTGCCCGCGGCGACGAAGATCGTCGATGTCGGCGGTGACCACCGTTTCCTCGACGGCTGGACCTACGGGCTCACCGAGCTGCCGGGCCAGCGCAGCAAGATCGCCGGCAGCAAACGGCTTGCCAATCCGGGATGCTACCCGGCGGCGGCGCTGCTCGCGCTCGCGCCGCTCCTCAAGGAGGGCCTCATCGAGCCGGAGAACATCGTGATCGACGCGAAAAGCGGCATCACCGGGACCGGGCGCGGCGGCGGCAGCGACTATGGCTACGTCGAAACGAACGAGGACGTCTTCGCCTACGGGCTCGAATCGCATCCGCACGTGCCGGAAATGGAACGCGCGCTCGAGCAGATCGCCGGGCGCAAGGCGACGCTGGCCTTTACCGCGCATCTGGTGCCGATGTCGCGCGGCATTCTCGCCACCTGCTATGCGCGTCCACGTGGCGCGTCGCAGTCGGCGCGCCTTTATGAGGCGGCGCGCGCCTGCTATGACGGCGAGCCGTTCGTAAAGGTCGTGCCGACGGAGAAAGGGCGCGGTCCGCACACCGGCTGGGCGAGCGGCTCGAACCTCGCGTTCCTTTCCTATGCCGTCAATCCGCGCACCGGCATGGTCGTCGCGCTCGGCGCGATCGACAACCTCGGCAAGGGAGCCTCGGCGCAGGCGCTGCAGAATGCGAACCTCATGACCGGCCAGCCCGAGACCGCGGGCCTGGGCGGCCTGCCGCTTCTGACCTAGCCGCCGCTGCCGCTAGGCGATCAGCCTGCGCATCATTTGCCACTGAAAGCGGGAGCGCGTTTCTCCAGGAACGCCGCCACGCCTTCCCTGTAGTCCTCGCCCTTGCCCACTTCGCGCTGCAGGTCGCGCTCCAGGTCGAGTTGTTCGGCCAGAGTGTTGTTCGCCGACGCGTACATGGCGTTCTTTATGAAGCCGATGGATCTTGTCGGGCCCGCCGCTAGCGCGATGGCGAGTTTTTCCGCTTCAGATTGCAACTGGGCATCGTCGACGCATTTCCAGATGAGGCCCCAGCGTTCCGCGTCCTCCGCTGAAAGTCGGCCGCCGGTCATGGCGAGCGCCATCGCGCGCTGCATGCCGGCGAGGCGCGGCAGGAAATAGCTGCCGCCGCAGTCGGGGACCAGGCCGATCTTGACGAAGGCCTGGATGAACGAGGCCGAGCGCGCCGCGAGCACGATGTCGCAGGCGAGCGCGAAGTTGGCGCCGGCGCCCGCCGCCACGCCGTTCACCGCGCAGACGATCGGCTTGGGCAGCGCGCGCATGCGCTTGACGAGCGGGTTGTACCAGGCCTCCAGGCCCGTGCCCAGATCGATCGCCGCCGCTTTCATGTCGCGCTCGGTCAGGTCCTGTCCGGCGCAAAAGCCGCGCCCGGCGCCGGTGATGAGCAGGCAGCGGATCGCGCTTTCCGATTCGGCGCGCGCCATCGCCGCGGCGAGCCCCTGGTGCACGCCGGGATTGAAGGCATTGAGTTTCTCCGGGCGGTTCAGCGTGATGCGCAAGACGCCGGCCTGGAGGGACTCAAGGACAGGCGAAACAAGGATGGGTTCCATGCGCGAAGCTTAGCTAAAATCTTCCTCATGAGCTACGAATTCATCCTGACCGAAACGCAGGGGCGCGTCGCCCTCATCACCCTTAACCGGCCCAAGCAGTTGAACGCGCTGAATCCGAAGCTGATGCAGGAACTGGGCGCCGCGCTGCTGGGCTTCGATGCCGACGACGGCGTCGGCGCGATCCTGATCACGGGCAACGAGAAGGCTTTCGCCGCGGGCGCCGATATCGGCGCCATGAAGGATTTCGATTTCCAGCACGCCTACAAATCCAACTACATTACGCGCGACTGGGAGCACATTCGCAGCGTGCGCAAGCCCGTGATCGCCGCAGTGGCGGGCTACGCGCTCGGCGGCGGCTGCGAGTTGGCGCTGATGTGCGACATCGTGATCGCCGACGAAAGCGCAAAATTCGGCCAGCCCGAGATCAACCTCGGCATCCTGCCCGGCTCCGGCGGTACGCAGCGCCTGCCGCGCGCGGTCGGCAAGGCGAAGGCGATGGACCTGTGCCTCACGGCGCGCATGATGGACGCCGCCGAAGCCGAGCGGGCGGGACTGGTTTCGCGCGTGGTGCCCGCGGGCAAGCTGCTCGAGGAGGCGATGGCGGTGGCGCAGAAGATCGCCGCCTACTCGCTGCCCGTGACGATGATGGTCAAGGAGGCCGTGAACCGCGCCTACGAGACCACGCTCGCGGAGGGCGTGCATTTCGAGCGGCGCCTGTTCCACGCCGCGTTCGCGCTGGCGGACCAGAAAGAGGGCATGGCGGCGTTCGTCGAGAAGCGCAAGCCGAAATTCAAAAACCGCTGAGCGCAGCTTCCCTGGGCTAGAATTCGCCGCAGGAGGAGTCCCCCAATGGAAAAGATCTGGCTCAAGAGCTATCCGAAGGGCGTGCCCGCAGAGATCAACGTCAACACCTACCGCTCGATTCCGCACCTGATCGACGAGAACGTCGTCAAGTACCGCGACCGGCCCGCGTACATCTGCATGGGCAAGACGATCAACTTTGGCGAGGTCGACCGGCTGTCGAACGCGTTCGGCGCCTGGCTGCAATCCAAGGGGCTCGCCAAGGGCGCGCGCGTTGCGGTGATGATGCCCAACGTGCTGCAGTACCCGGCGGCGGTGTTCGGCATCCTGCGCGCCGGCTACACGGTGGTGAACGTGAATCCCCTTTACACGCCGCGCGAACTCGAGCACCAGTTGAAGGACTCCGGCGCCGAGGCGATCGTCATTCTCGAGAACTTCGCCCACGTGCTCGAGCAGGTGCTGTCGAAAACCCCGGTCAAGCACGTCGTCCTCGCCAGCCTGGGGGATCTGCTCGGTTTCAAGGGCCTGATCGTCAATTTCGTGGTGCGTAACGTGAAGAAGATGGTGCCGGCGTTCAACCTGCCCGGCGCGATCCGTTTCAACGCCGCGATCAGCGCGGGTTCGGGTCTTCAGCTGAAGAAGGTCGAAGTCGGGCACGAGGACATCGCGTTTCTTCAGTACACCGGCGGCACCACGGGCGTCTCCAAAGGCGCGATCCTGCTGCACAGGAACATCCTTGCCAATATGGAGCAGGTGTCGGCCTGGTTCTCGCCGACGCGCCGCGAGGACGACCCACTGGTGATGGTGGCGCCGCTGCCGCTCTACCATATCTATGCATTGACCTGCAATTGCCTGTTCATGATGCGCGACGGCGGCTGCTGCCTGCTGATTCCGAACCCGCGCGACATTCCGGGCTTCATCAAAGAGCTGCAGAACAACCGCTTCACGTCTATCGCCGGCCTGAACACGCTCTACAACGCGCTGCTCAACCACCCGGAATTCTCCAGCATCGATTTTTCGCAGTTGCGCATGGCGACGGCGGGCGGGATGGCGATGCAAAAGGCGGTCGCCGAGCGCTGGCAGAAAGCCACCGGCGTGCCGATCCTCGAAGGCTACGGCCTCACCGAAACCTCGCCCGTGGCGACCACCAACCCGGTCGACATCAAGGAATTCAGCGGCACCATCGGCCTGCCGATCCCCGGCACGACCATCACCATTCGCGACGACGACGAGAAGATCCTCGCGGTGGGCGAAACGGGCGAGATCTGCATCGCCGGCCCGCAGGTGATGAAAGGCTACTGGCAGCGGCCCGAGGAGACCGCCAAGGTGATGGCCAAGGACGGCGCCTTCAAGTCCGGCGACATCGGCATCATGGATGAGCGCGGCTACGTGAGAATCGTCGACCGCAAGAAGGACATGATCCTCGTCTCCGGCTTCAACGTGTATCCCAACGAACTCGAGGACGTGGTGGCGAGCTGCCCCGGGGTGCTCGAATGCTGCGCGATCGGCGTGCCGGACGAGAAATCGGGCGAAGTGCCCAAGATTTTCATCGTCAAGAAGGATCCGGCGCTCACCGAACAGGCGGTGCTCGAGTACTGCAGGAAGAACCTCACCGGGTACAAGATGCCGAAGCACATCGAGTTCCGCGCCGAGCTGCCAAAGACCCCGGTCGGCAAGATCCTGCGCCGCGCGCTGCGCGACGAGAAGAAGGCCGCGTAGCTGGAGCAAGGCAACCTACTAAGAGGGCTGGCCTGGCTTAGTATCGCGATTCTCTCCTGGGGCGCGCTGTTCTCGATCGCCAAGCGCACGCTGCCGGTGCTCGATCCGTTCTTCCTCGGCTCGGCGCGCTACGCCGTCGGCGTGCTGCTGTTCATCGCCATCCTGTGGATCGCAGAGGGCCGGCAGGCGCTGCGCTATGGCGGGCGCTTCCTTCCCGCGACCGTGTACGGTCTTTTCGGCTTCACCGGCTTCAACACGTTCGTTTGGTGCGGGCTCGCCTTTACGCGCCCCGAGCATGCCTCGATCATCATGGCGCTGCAGACACCCATGACCGCGCTCGCGCTCTGGTTCACCCGCGGCATGCGCCCGTCGCCCTTCACCGTGGCTTGCATCGCGGTGGCCATCGGCGGTGTACTGGTGGTGGTTACCAAAGGCGATCTGCGGCACGCCTTTGACGGCGGCTCGCTCGCCGGCGACCTGCTCGTGTTCCTCGGCGCGGTGAGCTGGGTCATCTACACCATGGCGGGCCATCATTTCTCGGGCTGGTCGCCGCTGCGCATGACGGTTCTCACCTGCATTCCGGACACCATCGGTCTGGTCGCCATCAACGCCTTCACCATCGGCATGGGTTATTCGGAACTGCCGTCGTTCGAGCAGGTCTGGTCCGTGAAGTGGCAGATCGTCTACTTTATCGTTTTCACGGTGATCCTCGGCGTGCTCGGTTTCAACAACGGCGTGAAGTATCTCGGCGCGCTGAATGCGATGCTGATGCTCAACCTCATCCCGATCATCGTCTTCGCGATCGAGACCTGGCTGGGCCGCAGTTTCGCCCTGATCGAAATCGGCGGCGCGATGCTCGTGATCGGCGCGCTGGCGGCCAACAACCTCTACTTGAGGGGCGTCAACCGCAGCAGTTGATGCGGTTCTGCGTCGAGCGTCTTGCGCTCGGCGCGCATCGGGATGTATTCGTTCTTCGCCCAGGCCTTGCTGAAGGCGTCGTAGTGGTCCGAGAGGATGTTGCCGGACTGCCCGCCGGAGTGGATGTAGAGCGATTTCTCCAGGTCCGAGAGGTCGTAGATCGCGCGCAGGCTCGCGGCGTGGCGGTTGGCGAACGGGTGCGCTTCGTCGTTCAGGTTGCTGCGCCCCACATTCACCGTGTAAGCGTCGCCGGGCGAAGGCACGCGGATATCGAATAATTTCGCCAGCAGCGGCTGGCGGCCGAAGGGCCGGTGCTCGTGGCGCGCGAGGTGCGCCTCGCCCCAGCGCCAGCGCGTCCGGTCGCTGCCGTAGCGCTTGCCCAGGTCGGCGAGTGCGGCATCGAGCGACAGCGCGAGCACTTCTTCGCAGGTCTCGACCAAGGGGGTGCGCACGTCGTCGCACCAGCGGCCCGACACCGGATCGCCCGAAAGCACGTTGCCGAGGAACACGGCGCGCGCGAGCCAGTTGGTGCGGAAGGCCTCGCCCAGTTCGTCGGCATAGATCGCGCGCGTGAGTTCGCGCCACCAGGCCCAGGCGATGAGCGGTTCGGCGCGCTCGGGCACCATCGCGCCGTCCCATTTGGCCAGCAGCGCGAGCGCTTGGCGCGCCGCCTCGCTGCGCGGCCGGGTGGCGAGGAGTTTCGGCAGCATCTCGCGCATCGCGAGCGACACGACGTCGGCCTGCGCGCGGGCGAAGCTCTGCGCGGTGTGTTTCGGCGTCTCGTCAAGCAGCTGCTGGATGCGGTTGGCGCGGAAGGGCGGCTCCCAGGTGGAGCTGATGAAATGCGGGTAGCCCGGCGGCGTGATGCGGTGATTGGCGGTGACGATGGCATCACCCGCGGGGTTGTAGCTGCGCGGCAGCTGATCGAAGGGAATGTAGCCGGCCCAGTCGTACTTCGCCTGCCAGCCCGGCGCCGGCGCCATGCCGTTCAGGTCGTTGTCGGGCCGGCGGTGGGGAACGCGGCCGGCGGCGACGAAGCCGATGTTGCCCTCGATGTCGGCGTAGACGATGTTCTGCTGCGGCGACTGGAAATCGCGCGCCGCGGCGAGAAAACCGTCCCATTCGCGCGCGCGCGCGAACTTGAGCGCCGCCTGCATGCTGCGGTCGTCCTCTGCGAGCGCCGTCCAGGAGAACGCGATGACGTGTCCGCGCGGCACCGCGTCCAGCGCCGGGCGCGAAACATCCGAAATCACCGGTCCGTGGCGCGAGATGCGCACGCGCAAGGTTTCGGGTTCACCGCCCTTGACGCGAATAGTCTCGTTGACGACCTGGAACGGCCGCGCGCCCTCGGGCGTGAGATAGCCGCCGGCGGCATCGAGCTTCTCGATAAAGAGGTCCTGCACGTCCGGGCCGGTGTTCGTGAAACCCCAGGCGATGCCCTCGTTGCGCCCGAGGATCACGCCCGGCACCCCGGGCAGGGTCGAGCCGATCACGTTGAGGCCTGGGGCGTGGAGGTGCGCGAAATACCACACCGGCGGCGCGGTGAGGCCGAGGTGCGGATCGTTCGCGAGCAGCGGCTTGCCGCTGGCGGTGCGCGCGCCCGAGACGACCCAGTTATTGGAACCGAGGCCTTCATTGTCGGGGGCGAACTGAGCCAGGCGCACCGCGTCGCGCTCCATCGAACTGTAAAGTTCCTTCAGGTCCGCAATCACGGGCACCGGATCGCCGGGGTAGGGCGGCAGCAGCTCGTGAATGCGCGCAAGCGGCAACGTCTTCGCCAGGCGCATGCGCAGCAGTTCGTCGCGCCAGTTGCCGCCGAGGTCCCAGGCCATCATCTTTACCCACGAGACTGAATCGGCGGGTTGCCACGCTTCGGGGCGCGCGCCGGTGAGCCAGAATTCCGGCGGCAGCACCGGATCGGTGGCGAGAAAGGCGTTGACGCCGGCCGCGTAGGCATCGAGCAGCTTGCGCGTTTCCGCATCGAGCGTGCGCAGGTTTGCCTCGGCGGCGCGCCGCACGCCGAGCGTGCGCAGAAAGCGGTCGGTTTCCAGCCCGCCGGGCCCGACGATTTCGGCCAGCCGGCCCGCCGCGATGCGCCGGCTCATTTCCATCTGCCAGAGCCGGTCCTGGGCGTGGACGAATCCCAGCGCAAAGCTCGCATCCTCGGGGCTGGCGGCGAAGATGTGAGGGATGCCGTAGCGATCGCGCAGAATCTCCGCTGGCGCGATCAGGCCGGCGAGGCGAATTTCGCCCTTGGTCTGGGGCAGGGACTGGCGCAGGTACAAATAAGCGCCCGCCAGCAGCACCACAACGAGGACACCGGCGGCAGCGGCGAATCGAAGCGCGAAACGCAAAAATCGTCGCATTCGGGGAAGAATACTCGCGAACGCCTGAACGGCCCTGTCCCGGCTTATGCCGCACTGCCGCAAATCTGCTATGGTCGGGGTACATGCTCTATAAGATGTTCGAAGCGCAGCACCAGCTGCTTGGGCCATGGCGCTACGCGGCCGAGGCCGCGCTTGGCTGGTTCGGCCACCCCTATAGCCCGTTCAGCTATTCGCCGCTGGCGCGGCGCATCACCGCTTCGAGCGAACTTTTCCTGCGCGTTACCCAGCGCTACGAGAAACCGGCCTGGAACATCGACCGCACCACGGTGGCGGGCAAGGAAGTGGCAGTCGAAATCGTCACCGAGCTCGACAAACCGTTCTGCAAGCTGATCCATTTCCGCCGCGTGCTTGAAGGATCGAAAGCAGGACCGAAAGCGCGCAGTGTCAAGTCTGCCGATCCGCGCATCCTGCTGGTCGCGCCGCTCTCGGGCCACCACGCCACTTTGCTGCGCGATACGGTGCGCTCTCTGCTGCCCGAACACGATGTCTGGGTCACGGACTGGGTAGACGCGCGCATGGTGCCGCTCACCGCGGGACCTTTCCATCTGGCCGACTACGTCGATTACGTGCGCGAGTTCATCGCGCTGCTGACTGAGCCGCAGCAACCGAACCTGAACGTGATCTCCGTGTGCCAACCCACCGTGCCGGTGCTGTGCGCCGTGGCGCTGATGGCGCAAAGCGGCGAACCACATCCGCCGCGCACGATGGTGATGATGGGTGGACCGATCGACGCGCGCAGGAGCCCGACCGCGGTCAACAACCTTGCGACCCGCAAGCCCTACTCATGGTTCGAGCAGAACGTAATCCAGCGCGTGCCGGAGAAGTATCCCGGCTACTCGCGGCGCGTGTACCCGGGATTCCTGCAGCACCTGGGCTTCGTGGCGATGAACCCGGACCGCCATTTGAATGCGCACTGGGACTACTTCAACCACCTGCTCGCGGGCGACGACGGCTCGGCCGAGAAGCATCGCGAGTTCTACGACGAATACAACGCCGTGCTCGACCTGCCGGCCGAGTACTACCTCGATACCGTGAAGGCGGTGTTCCAGGACTTCGCGCTGCCGAAAGGGCGCCTCTTCATCCGCGACGAGCTGGTGCGGCCGCAGGCGATCCGCGATACTGCGCTGCTCAGCATCGAGGGCGAACTGGACGACATTTCCGGCAATGGCCAGACCGAGGCGGCGCACCTGCTGTGTTTCAACATTCCGGCGGCGCGGCGCGAACACTATGTCGCCCCCGGCGCCGGACACTACGGCATCTTCGCCGGCCGCCGCTGGCGGGAAACGATCTACCCCAAGGTCAGGGACTTCATCAGGCAGCACGCCTAGACCTACAGCTCGTAGCTCGAGCCTTCTTTTTCCAGCACGGTTTTCTCCACCAGCCCGCGCGACAGGTTTGGCGCGAACAACTCGATGAAGTCATAGGCATAGCGGCGCAGGTAGGCGCCGCGCTTGATGCCGAGGCGCGTGGTCGAGGACGGAAACAGGTGCGCGGCGTCGATCGAGCGCAGCTGCCGGTCGCGCTTCGCATCGAAGGCCATGGCGGCCATGATGCCCACGCCCAGGCCGAGTTCCACATAGGTCTTGATCACGTCGGCGTCGAAGGCCGTGAGCACCACCTGCGGCGTGAGGCCGCGCTGCTCGAAGGCGCGATTGACGATCGAGCGGTTGGCAAAGGCGAAATCGTAGGTCACGATCGGATACCGCGCGACTTCTTCCAGCGTGAGCGGCCGGGCCTTGAGCAGCGGGTGGCGGGCGGGCACCACGACGCAGCGATTCCACTGGTAGCAGGGCAGCGCCGCGAGGCCGGGATGCTCGGCGATGTGCTCGGTGGCGACGCACAGGTCGGCTTCGCCGCGCGCCACCTGCTCGCAGATCTGCGTCGGATTACCCTGGTGGATGAAAAGCTGCACTTTCGGGTAGCGGCGCTTGAACGCGGCCACCGCCTTGGGCAGCGCGTAGCGTGCCTGGGTGTGCGTCGTGGCGATGGTCAGCGTGCCGAACTTCTCGCCGGCGAAATCCTCCCCCGCGCGCTTCAGGTTGGCCGCGTCGGCGAGCATGCGCTCGGCGATCGCGATCACCGCGAGCCCCGGCTCGGTAATGCTCACTAGGCGCTTGCCGTTGCGCACGAAGATCTCGATGCCGAGCTCTTCCTCCAGCCCCTTGATCTGCTTGCTCACGCCCGGTTGCGAGGTGAAGAGCGCCTGCGCCGCGGCCGACACGCTCAAGCCGCGCCGCGCGACTTCGCACAGATAGCGTAATTGCTGAAGTTTCATGGACTTAGAATATACTCTGTGATTATATATACATAACTTAATAGTATTTTATATGCATAAGGAGGCGCCGTAGGATCGGGCGCAATGTATCGCTACGACAACATCGACCAGCGGCTGGTGGACGAACGGGTGGCGCAGTTCCGCGACCAGACGCGGCGCTTCCTCGCCGGCGAGCTCGGCGAGGACGATTTCCGCGCGCTGCGCCTGCGCAACGGCCTGTACGTGCAGCGCTACGCGCCGATGCTCCGTATCGCGATTCCTTATGGTCTCTTATCTACAAAGCAATTGAGAAAACTGGCCAGCATCGCCCGCAACTACGACCGCGGCTACGGCCATTTCTCCACGCGCCAGAACCTGCAGCTCAACTGGCCGAAGCTGGAGCAGGTGCCCGACATCCTCGCCGAGCTCGCCACGGTCGAGATGCACGCTATCCAGACTTCCGGCAACTGCGTGCGCAACATCACCGCCGACCACTTCGCCGGCGTGGCGCGCGACGAGATCGTGGATTCCTTCCTCTGGTGCGAGCTGATCCGCCAGTGGTCCACGTTCCACCCGGAGTTCAACTACCTGCCGCGCAAGTTCAAGATCGCGGTGAACGGCGCCGTCGCCGACCGCGTGGCGACTTTCGTGCATGACATCGGCCTGCACGCGGTAAAAGACGCCGCGGGCGACATCGGCTTCAGGGTCATCGTTGGCGGCGGCCTGGGCCGCACGCCCAGCGTCGGCCACGTGATCCGCGAATTCCTCCCCTGGCCGCACCTGCTGACCTACCTGGACGCGATTCTGCGCGTCTACAACCTGCACGGCCGGCGCGACAACATCCACAAGGCGCGCATCAAGATCCTGGTCAAGGAGCGCGGCGTGGAGAAATTCCGCGACGAAGTCGAGGCCGAATGGCTGCGCTTGCGGGATGGACCGGCCACGGTGACGGCTGAGGAAATCCGCAGGATCGAAGCGCGCTTCACGCGACCGCAGTACCAAAAGCTGGCCGATGTGAAGTACCCGGAGACGAAGACGCCGTTCTCGGCCTGGATGAAACGCAACGTCCATGCGCACCAGCAGCCGGGCTACGCCGCCGTCAGCGTGTCGTTGAAAAAGACCGGTGTTCCGCCCGGCGACATGACCTCGGCGCAGATGGAGCGCATCGCCGAGCTGGCGGACCACTATTCCTTCGGTGAGCTGCGCGTCACCCACGAGCAGAACCTGGTGTTCGCCGACGTGCGCCAGTCCGAGTTGCCGGGCCTCTGGCATGCGTTGCGCGAACTCGGCCTCGCCACGCCCAACATCGGCCTGCTCACCAACATCGTCTGCTGCCCGGGCGGCGATTTCTGCTCGCTCGCCAACGCGAAGTCGATTCCGGTGGCCGAGGCGATCCAGCGCCGATTCGAGGACCTGGACTACCTGCACGACATCGGCGAGCTGGACCTGAACATCTCCGGCTGCATGAACGCCTGCGGCCACCATCATGTCGGCCACATCGGCATCCTCGGCGTGGATAAGAACGGCGAGGAGTGGTACCAGGTCGAAATCGGCGGAAATCAGGGACAGTCCACGATTTCGAATCGAGACGGCGAGGGAAATCGTGGACTGTCCCTGATTTCGGCGTCGCTGGGCAAGGTGATCGGCCCCTCGTTCGCGCGTGCCGACGTGCCGGACGTGATCGAACGCCTGATCGATGCCTACCTCGGCTTGCGCGACAGCGAGAACGAACGCTTCGTCGACGTGGTGCACCGCACCGGCGTCGAGCCCTTCAAGAAACACGTCTATGCCAACCTTGATCAGAAACCGGCAGATCGTCGACGAGCCCTTGCCGCCGCCTGACCTGGTGGTGCTGCAGGTGACCGACGATCCCGCTGTGCTTGCGGACCGTATCGGCGGGCGCGGCGCGCCCATCGGTGCGATCGCGGTCCATTTCCCCAAGTTCAGCGACGGGCGCGGCTACTCCATCGCGCGCCTGCTGCGCGAGCGCTACGGCTACAAAGGCGAGCTGCGCGCGACCGGCGAGGTGGCACGTGACCACCTGTACGCCATGGCGCAATGCGGATTCGATGCCTTCGAACTGCGCGCGGGCGAGGATGCGCGCGCGGCGCTCGGGGCGTTCGGCGATTTCAGCGAGCAATACCAGTCGACGGTTACGCAACCCTCGCCGCTGTTCCGCCGGCGGGCAGGTTGACGACCGGCACCGTGTACTTGGTCGGCGCAGGCCCCGGTGCGGCGGACTTGCTCACCCTGCGCGCGGCGCGCCTGCTCGAGCGCGCGGACATTGTTTTTCACGACGCCTTGGTGCCTGATGAAGTTCTTTTCTTAAGTAAAAATTCAATAAAAATAAAAGTCGGAAAACGCAGCGGCCGGCATTCGACCGCGCAGGCATTCATCAACAAGCAGCTGGTAGACGCTGCCCACAAGCACAAGGTGGTGGTGCGCCTGAAGGGCGGCGATCCGATGCTGTTCGGCCGCGCGCGCGAAGAGCTTTCGCATCTGAAGGGGAAAAATATTCGCTGCGAGATCGTCTCCGGGGTGACTGCCGCCCTGGCTGCCACGGCGGAGCTCGGCGTCTCGCTCACCGCCAGGGGTCTCGCGCGCTCGGTCGCTTTCCTGACCACGCGCGCGGCAATAGGCGAACGCCCCAACGGCTGGCTGAAGGTCGCGCTCGCCGCCGATACCGTCGTCATTTACATGGGGGCGGGCGAGGCCGAAGCGATCGCAGCCGTGCTGCTCGGCGCCGGCAAGCCGCCAGCGACGCCGGTGGCGGTTGTCGAGCGCGCGTCGCTGCCCGGTGCGCGAAATCTCGCTGGCTCGCTGGCCGAATTGCCGGCACTTGCCGCGCGCTGCGGCGATGGGCCGGTGGCGATACTGATGGGCGAAGTCTACCGGGGCGCCGCCGCCTCGCAGATAATTGAGTCGTGGCAAAACGAGCAACCATTCTCTTCGCCCACGGCGCGCGTGACCTGCAGTGGGCGCGCCCGTTCCAGCAGCTCGTAACCGAACTCGGCGAACTGCTGCCCGGCGAGCGCATCGTGCTCGCCTTCCTGGAATTGATGCAGCCGTCGCTCCAGGCCTGCGCCGCGTCGCTGCATGGCGAAGGCGTGCGGTCCCTGCGCGTCGTGCCGGTTTTTTTCGGCATGGGCGGTCACCTGAAGGACGACCTGCCCAGGCTGGTCGAGCAGATCCGCAAAACGCACGCAGACCTGGAAATCACCGTCGAGCCCCCGATCGGTGAGCGGCCCGAAGTGATCGCCGCCATCGCACAGGCTATTGCACGCTGAATTACCTCCTCAGCGGTCCGCTTGTGTGACGATCACCAGGCTGCAGAGAAACTGAAAGCCGATTGCGGCCAATACGAGCGTAGCCACGGCTCGAAGAAGCATGACCGGCGTCAGTTCCGCGAACGGCGTAATGAAGAAATCCGCCGGCCACATCGCGTACGCGATGGCGAGGAACACGAATGCAAACGTACCAAAGAACAGCGCGCCCGCAAATGGCTTGTCGCCTTTGTTCAGCTAGTCCTTGCGCAGCTGCGACAGCCAGTGTTCCATCTGGCGCCCCGCGGCTTCTCGCCCGCCCAGCCCGAAGGCGAGCGCGAAGGCAATTGCGACGGAGCCCAGCGTCAGGCCGAAGGCGAGGTTGACGATGTCGTCGGCGATGCCCATGGCGCGCAGGCCCATGGCGATGACCAGGCCGAGGATCGCGATGCGCGCCAGGCGCGCGAGGCCAACGCGTTCGCTCGCGCGGCTGATCGCGTCGTGCGCGAGGCTGGCGAGCCAGAAACCGATCACCAGGATCGAGGCGCCCAGCAGCACTTCACCGCCGAACTTGATGAACATCGAGACCAGGTCGCGCACCTGCGAGAAATCGAGCCGGTTCGCCGCCTCGACCGTGGCGAAGAGCATGGCGAAAAAGAGCGCCAGGCCGCGCACCAGGCCTGTCGGCTTGAGCGTGCCCTTGAAGGCGCCGCCGATGCCGAGGCGCTCCGGTACGGTGTCCAGGCCCATGCCCGCGAGGAGGCGCGCGAGCACGTCCGCAGCGAACTTCGCCACGTTCCAGGTGACCACCAGAATCAGCGCCGCGGCGACGAGGTTGGGTACCGCCGCGAGCAGGCGCTCGAGCATGTCGGTCGCCGGCCGCGATATCGCCTCGATCTTGAGCGCATCGAGCGCCGCGATCAGCGTCGGCACGAACACCAGGATGAACACGATGGTGCCCGCGAGGCGCGAGAGCTTCACCGCGTCGGCCAGGCCGATCTGGCTGCCCATCTTGTCCGCGCCGGCAGCGGCGAGCAGGTTGGTGACGAGGCCCCGCAACACCTTCGCCACCAGCCAGCCGACGAAGCCGATCACCGCCGCGCCGAATACGTTCGGCACCATGTCGAGCAGCTTGGAGAGCATCGACTGCACGGGCTCGAGCAATCCGCGCAGCTCGAAGGCGGCGAGGATGCTCGGCACGAAGAGCAGGATCACGAGCCAGAAAAGCACGTTCGCCACGGTGCGGCTCATTGGCTCCATGCCCGCTTCCTTCGAGAGCCGCTCGCCCAGCGTGCTGGCGCCGAGCGCCCGGTTCACGAGCGCCTGGATCAGCGTCGCAATGAGCCAGGCGAGCAGCACGAGCAGCGTGCCCGCGATCAGCCTCGGCGCGTAGCCGATGATCTGCGTCACCAGCTGCGCGAACGGATTCGAGATGCGGTCGAGGTGCAGCGAATCGAACACCGCGACCAGGGTAATGAGGATGATGAGCCAGAACACGCCGACCGAGATGCCGGACTCGACGCCGACTTTCTGGCCGGTGCTTTCCTCGATGCGCGTATCGACCTTGAGCATCCTGAGGATCCGCCGCATCGCCGCGCGCGCGAGTACCGCCGCGAGCCAGCCGACGACAATGATGCCGAGCGCGCCGAAAATCGCGGGCAATTGCCCGCCGAGCGTGGACTGCAGTGAAGTGGCGAGAACCGAGAAGTCCATATTGCCCTCCCCTCAGAGGTTGCGCTGCAAGCGCTGCCTTCTCCCGGGCACCAGGCCGAGCCAGAGCGCGTACAGCGCCAGTGCCACGAAGCAGGCGAGCGACCACTCGGCTATGGAAAGGCCGAGGAAGCGCCATGTTACCTCGGCGCACTGCCCCGAGCCCATGAACAACTTCTCCAGCATGCGCCCGAGGGGAAAGTTCTCCACCATGAAATAGAGGTCCGGTCCGCAGGCAGGTACTTGATCTGCGGGGAGATGCTGCAGCCAGACCTGCCGCGCCGCGATGCCGAAGCCACCGAGCGCGAGCACGATTGCGGCACTGCAGTAAAGCCTCCGTCCCGTCCTGCCGGGAAAATGCATCGCCGCAACGGCGAACACCAGCAGGATGCCGTAGTAAAAACCGCGCTGCACGAGGCACAGCGGGCAGGGATCCTGGCTGTCGAAATACTGCAGGTAGTAGCCGTAACCGATCAGCGCAGCGCAGGCGAGCGCCGGCGCCGCAAAGAGCAGCCGATCCCGATTCACGTTGCCTGAACTACGGCCTGGTCGATGGCGCCGAACAGGGATTTTCCATCGGGGCCGAGCATTTCGATGCGCACGCGGTCGCCGAACTTGAGGAACGGGGTATTCGCCTTGCCGCCGTTCAAGATTTCCTCGGCGCGGCGCTCGAACAGGCAGCCGGCGCCTTTCTTGCGGTCCCGATTCGACACGGTACCGGAGCCGACGATGGTGCCC